>CAYGBB010000493.1:0-1904 GCA_964347985.1 uncultured Moraxellaceae bacterium | reverse complement strand
GTTCCCATGCTCCGCGTGGGAACGCTGGCCGTGCCGCTCTGCGGTATGGGACGCGGAGCGTCCCCTGATGCGTTCCCACGGATAACCAGCGACTTGGTTGTCGTCTTCGGACGACCTAGTCGAATGGCTAGTAGTTTCATCAGACCGTGGGAACGAAAAGAACGCGCGACCGTAGTTTGAGGCGTGGCTGTGCGGGTGATGATGACTGGTCATATTGAATTCTGAAAATCAATTGAGTTGCGCTTTTTCAAAGTGGCTCCAGTCGCTTTGAAAGCTTCAATCACCCACATCCTCATAGCCGGTGATCATCGCGCGGATATGGGCGAGCGGTGTATGGCCGGTGGTGGTGAGATAGACGTGGACGATGAGGAAGATGAGCATCGCAAAGGCGCCGATGGTATGCAACAGGGCCACCGTGGCCAGGTCGATGCCTGCCGGGGCGGTATCGCGCCAGGCGTGGTAATAGAGCAGGCCCAGGCCGCTGGCCCAGATCAGCGGGTTGATGGCCAGCTTCACGCCCAGGTAGGCCAGACGCTGCAAGGGGTTGTGCTTGCGCAACTGGGTCACCCGGAACGGATGCGGCGCGCCGGTGAAGATGCCCAGCACGTAGTAGCGGAAAACAACATCCATATTCTTCAGGGTGGGGATGTATTGGCGCCACTCGCCGGTGGTGAAGTGCCAGAAGATGGCGAACACCCACAGCGTGATCAGCGCCCATGCGGCGGCGGTGTGGATGCCCACCGCGCGCTGGAAGCCAGCCAGATGATAGCTGCCGTGAATCTCGAAGCCGGTGATCAGCATGGTGATGATCAGCGCGGCCTGAGACCAGTGCCAGAAGCGTTCGAAACGTTTGAAGATGTAGAGGCGCTCGGTCATTTCAGTGCTCCTTGCGTTTGTTGCGGGTGAGAATGCGCAGGCCGCCATGGCCCAGCACGCCGAGCAATGCGAGGCCGGCCAGACCGAAGCCGGCACGGTCCAGCAGCAGGTTGTGGTCGCGGCCCGGCAGATAGACGCCGGCGACCGCGTTCAGGCGGCCGTCGCGGCTGTGGCATTCGGCGCAACCCAGCGCCTGTTCACCGGGCGCCACCATGTGGGTGATGGGCCACAGCATCTCCGTCTCGACGAAGCCGTATTTGCCGCTGTAGGGCTGGCCGGCGGCGGCAGTGCCGGCGGCGAGCGCCTTGTCCCAGTCGAAGTTGTACCAAAGCGCGGTGTCGTCGGGCGTGGCCGTGTGCGGCACCAGCAGGGTGAGGTATTCCAGGTCGTAGGGCTGCTTGCCCTGGAAGCGCTTGACCGGCCAGATCCTGGCATTCGGCTCGCCGGCGTCGCCGTGGAAGGTGTTCATCTTGACGATGCGGGCCGGATCGATGCGATCACTTTTAAGTGTGTAGTCCACCATGCCGTTGAACCAGACATAGTCCGGCCCGACGTTCTCGCCCAGGCGGAAGTCGCCCTTCTTGCTATCGAAGATGACGCGGCCGTGTCCATCCTTTTTCTGGAATGGCTTGCCGTTGGCATCCAGCGTTCCCGCCGTGGACCAGTCCCAATACATCTTGGTGGGCACGCCGCCGCGGGCGAAAGCTGGGATGTGGCAGGTCTGGCAAGCGAGCGTGCGGGTGTGGGCGTTGAGACGGCCGCCCAAGGCCAGCGTGCCCATCAGCCCTGCTCCGAGTCCCGGCTGGTGCGGCTGATCGCCATGGCAGGCCTGGCAGGTGGCTGGATTGCGGCTTATTTTTTCACCACCCAAGAGGGTATCGTGCGAATCCGCAGCAGCAGATGCCGCCCTGCTACCGGCAATGCGGTAGCTCCCGGCCTTGTGGCAAGCAGCACAGGTGGCCGGGTCGTGACCAGCCTTCTCGCCGCGCAGAATGGCGCCGTGCGGGTCGGCAGCGGTAGGCGCCACC
>CAYGBB010000492.1:0-1905 GCA_964347985.1 uncultured Moraxellaceae bacterium | reverse complement strand
TCGGTTAAATTCTTCCAAGGGCCCGGCAGTCCGCGCGACGCGCGCCCAGGCCGACCGCGTGCTCTACAAGGCCGCCATCCGCGGCATGCTGGAAAACCAGCCGAACCTCGACATCTTCCAGCAGGCGGCCGATGACCTGATCGTGGAAGGTGAGACCGTAAAGGGCGTGGTCACGCAGACCGGTATCCGCTTTGATACGAAGACCGTGGTGCTGACCACCGGCACGTTTCTCGGCGGTACCATTCACATCGGGCTCGACAACCATCGCGGTGGGCGTGCCGGCGATCCGCCCTCGATTGCGCTGGCCAACCGCTTGCGCGAGCTGCCGCTCAATGTCGGCCGGCTCAAGACAGGGACACCGCCGCGTATTGATGCCCGCTCCGTCGACTTTTCCGTGATGAAGGTACAGGCCGGGGATACGCCAACGCCGGTGATGTCGTTCATGGGAACGCGGGCGATGCACCCGCAGCAGGTGAACTGCTGGATCACGCAGACCAATACGCAGACGCACGACATCATCCGCGGTGGCCTCGACCGCTCACCGATGTACACCGGGGTGATTGACGGGATCGGCCCGCGTTACTGCCCGTCCATCGAGGACAAGATTCATCGTTTTGCCGACAAGGACTCGCACCAGATCTTCATCGAGCCCGAAGGCCTGACCACACACGAGCTTTACCCCAACGGCATTTCCACTTCCTTGCCGTTTGATGTGCAACTCAATCTGGTGCGCTCGATCCGCGGCATGGAAAACGCGCACATCACGCGTCCGGGCTATGCCATCGAGTATGACTATTTTGATCCGCGTGATCTCAAGCACACGCTGGAAACCAAGGTCATTCATAATCTGTTCTTTGCCGGCCAGATCAACGGCACCACCGGCTATGAAGAGGCTGGCGCCCAGGGCCTGCTCGCCGGGCTCAATGCCGGCCTGCGTGCCCAGGAAAAAGAGGGCTGGTACCCGACCCGGGATGAAGCCTACCTCGGCGTGCTCGTTGACGACCTCATCACCCTTGGTACCAAAGAGCCGTACCGCATGTTCACCTCACGCGCGGAATACCGCCTGATGCTGCGCGAAGACAACGCCGACCAGCGCCTCACCGAAAAGGGCCGTGAGCTCGGCCTGGTCAATGATGTACGCTGGACTGCCTATTGCGAAAAAATGGACGCGATTGCGCGCGAGACACAGCGTCTCAAGTCGACCTGGGTGCACCCCGGCTCGGCACTGGGCGAGCAGTTTGTGACAGCCACGGGTCAGGAGCTTTCGCGCGAATACTCCATGATGGATCTGCTGCGCCGCCCGCAAGTGAACTATGCGCAGATACAGGCACTGGGCGGTAGTGAGGTCAGCGAAGCGGTCGGCGACCAGATCGAGATCATTGCCCGCTATGCCGGTTACATTGACCGCCAGGCGGATGAAATCGATCGCCTCAAGCGTCATGAAGAAATGGCGTTGCCGGACGAATTTGATTACGACCGCATCAGCGGCCTGTCGAATGAGGTACGTGCCAAGCTGAAACAGATCCGGCCGGAAACCCTTGCGCAGGCCGCCCGCATTCCCGGGGTGACCCCGGCGGCGGTGTCATTGCTGATGATCTGGCTGAAAAAGCATGGCCTGAGCGTGCGTGCCAGTGACGCCAGTGAAAAAGCGGCCTCATGAGCATGAATAGTGCCGTGACGAAAAAATTGCAGGACGGCATCCGACAGTTGTCACTGTCACTGCCGGACAATGCCGAAGCACAGTTGCTGAGCTATCTGGCCTTGCTGGTGAAATGGAACGCGGCCTACAACCTGACGGCCGTGCGCGATCCGGAGCAGATGGTGGTCAAGCACCTGCTCGACAGCCTTAGCATCGTGCCGCAGGTGCAGGGTGAAACACTGATTGATGTGGGGACCGGTGCCGGC
>CAYGBB010000491.1:0-1914 GCA_964347985.1 uncultured Moraxellaceae bacterium | reverse complement strand
TCATTGGTGCGCCGGCAGCGGCCTTCAAACCTCTCGAGCTTTTCAAGGGCTTGGGCAACAAGGGGGCTATTGCCCAGTTCCCGCTGGTACAGCTCACCCTGCAACTGATCATTCGCCAGGATCGCTTTCCGGAAGGTTATGGCCAAAAGTCGCGTGAATACATGTACACGCAGTTGCCGCGTTCCATGACGCTGATCAACAATGCAGAAAAGGCCATCGAAAAGCGTTTCTGGATGGCGATTCCGGAAGCTGATCAGGAAAAATATACGCTGATGATTCGCGAGTCGCGTATTGCTCTCACCAATGAAGGCATTTATGACAAAAAAACCATGCGCATGCTGAAGCAGATTCGCTGCCAGATTGCCCCGTCTGATGCGGAATGCTCGCAGACGCTTGAGTAGCCAGATGCAAAAAGGCCCCTGCAAGGGGCCTTTTTTAGCTTCATGCACTGCATCGCTAACAGATGGCCAGGTCCGCATGGATGGTGCATGAAAATACATTTCCGACACAGAACCCCTGTGACTTTACGGGCATCGTCATAACATCGGGTCAGGCAATGACGACTGGAACAATCAGTAGCAAAAAGCCGTGACAAGGCTGCTCTTGGTGATAGTAAAAATGACCTTCATGAAGTTTCTCCTGCCCCTCCTGCTATTTATTTCCAGTGCTGTGCATGCTGATGACTGGTCACTGGCACGCGACAGCTCGAACATAAAAGTCTGGACGCGCCACATTCCGGATTATCCCATTCGCGGCTTCAAAGCAGTAACGGTCGTGAAAAGCTCGCTTGGCGGTCTTCTCGCCCTCATCATGGATACCGAGCGCGCTGACCAGTGGATCTATCGCATCACCCAGGTGGATGTGCTCAAGCGTGATGATGAGAAAGCAAGCTTTGTGATTCGGGTGGTCACGGACTTCCCCTGGCCGCTCAGCAATCGTGATGTCATTGTGGCCGGGCAGATCAGTCAGGATGAAAAAACAGGCGCCGTGGTGGTCAGCAGCCGCTCTCTGGCCTTGCCACAGTATCCGCCACTTGATGACTTCGTACGCATGCCTGACATTGACGGGAGCTGGATATTCCGGCCTTTGGCCAATGGTCTTGTTGAGGTCACCATGCAGGGGCGTGCAGATCCGGGCGGCAGCATTCCGGCCGGTATCGTGAATCTGATTATTCATGAAACACCCTACCGCACCCTGCAGGGCTTGCGTCGGGTGATTGGTGACCGGCGTTACCAGGACGTCAGTTTTCCCAGCATCAAGGAACCGCAATCGTAAGCGTCTGGTTTGGATGGGCATATATAAAAGTGCCGTCACATCAAGGCGCGCCACATAGACCTTGAGCACACGCACCAGATGATCGGCGGGGATCCGTTCGACGAGAGAAACCGGGAACAGACTGTTCTGGACCGGTGCTTTGCCTTTTACATGCGCATACATAAATGACAATGCCCGCACTGGTGTGCGGGCATTGTCATTAGGACTCGATCAGACTGCCAGGGTATTTACACGGTCTGATTTGCCGGTGTTTTTATGCGGGAAAACACTATCAGGCAACTTGTACCGGAATGGCATTGGCACTGTGGCTGACCGTGTTGTCGGCATTGCAGTACACCAGCCGCGGCTTGAAATTGATCAACTCGGCAGCGGTGTAACTTGCATAAGTGCAAATGATCAGGATGTCATTGACGCCTGCCTTGTGGGCAGCTGCACCGTTGACCGAAATCATGCGCGAACCTTCTTCGGCACGAATGGCATAGGTGGTGAAGCGTTCGCCATTGCTTACATTGTAAATCTGGATCTGCTCATATTCCAGAATGCCGGCAAGGTCCAGGAGATCGCCATCAATGGCGCAAGAGCCTTCATAATCCAGTTCGGCGTGCGTAACACGGGCGCGATGCAGTTTGGCTTTCAGCA
>CAYGBB010000490.1:0-1920 GCA_964347985.1 uncultured Moraxellaceae bacterium | reverse complement strand
CTTACTATGGTGTGACGGTGTTGTTTGCCGTGCTTGCCGTGTTGGTGGTGGGGTGGTGGGGGCTGGCTGTCCGCATGGCCGAGCCACCTTTCCTGACAAGCGTGATGTTGCGTCTGGAGGCCATGACGCCCGGGGTGCTGGAGGGGTTGGCAGGAAGCCTGCGCGGTGTGGTGGGCGTAAAGGAGGTCGTAGTGTTGCCGGCCGATGCCGTGGCGTATTTGCGGGTGGATCCTGCGGAGTTTGATCCGGCACATCTGGCCGGATTGCCCGTGAGCCTTGCGGCGTAAGCCGGGCGAAAGTCTCACACGAAAAATGGGTGACTGCCCTGTGGCGGGCACGACGGGCATCGGGTAAAGTTTCCCGCTCCTATGCGCCATCGCCGCCAGGGCGGTGGCAACAACATACGTAACGAGAGGTTGAGAACATCATGCGTGGAGTGAACAAGGTCATTCTGGTGGGTAATCTGGGACGTGATCCGGAAGTGCGTTATTTGCCGTCGGGTGGTGCAGTGGCCAATGTGACCATTGCGACCAGTGAGGCCTGGCGCGACAAGACCTCTGGACAGATGCAGGAGCAGACGGAATGGCACCGCGTGGTGTTCTACGGCAAGCTCGCTGAAATTGCCGGCGAATACCTGAAGAAGGGCTCCAAGGTGTACGTGGAAGGCTCCCTGCACACCCGCAAGTGGCAGGACAAGCAGACCGGTCAGGACAAGTACTCGACCGAGATCAAGGCCAATACCATGCAGATGCTGGACAGCCGCCAGGGCGGCGGCCAACAGGGTGGTGGCCAGCAGGCGGGCGGTTTTGATGCGGGTAATGACTTTGCCGGCGGCGGCAGCTTCCCGTCCTATGAAGATTTTGATCAGGGTGCGGCGCCTGCTCCGGCCCGTGCACCACAGCAGCGTCCCCAGGCGGCCCCGCAGGGTGCGCCGGCACGGGGTACTGAAGATTTTGATGACGATATTCCGTTCTGATCGTCGTTAGATAAGGGCATGCGCGAAAAACCCGGCATAAGTTGCCGGGTTTTTTTATGGGGCGAAAAAAGGGAGCATGGTTGTGATAATTTCTCCGGAAATGCTCGAGGCTGAAACGCTGCGGCGTCTTCTTGAAGACTTTGTGACGCGGGATGGTACGGATAATGGCGACGATTCGCTGCTGGAGGATCGAGTGGCATTGGCGCGTAATGCCATTGCACGGGGTGTGGCGGTGATCGTGTTTGATCCTCTAAGTGAGCGTTGCCAGCTGATGCTGAAGCGGGACGTGCCGAAGGAGTTGCTGGAAGACTAGTGGCAACAGGCGTGGTGGCAGAAGCCGCGATCCATCATTGCCGGGTGTGGAGGCGCAATGTGATCCAGGCGCCCGCGCCACAAATGCCCATGACAGCAGCGAGTGGCAAGGCACTGCCGTCATGCCACAGGCTCATGAGGGTCCCGGCGAGGGTGGCCAGAACAAACTGCAGGGCGCCCATGAGGGCGGAGGCGGTGCCCGCCTTGCGGCCCTGGTGAGCGAGAGCAGCGGCGCTGGCGTTCGGTGAGATAAAGCCGAGGCTGCTGATGAACACGAACAGTCCGGCAAGCAGGAGGGGCAGTGGCAGTGTGTCCAGCGCCGCCATGCCGGCCAGGAAAACACCGGTGATGGCTGCTGCAGTCACGCCCCAGCGGAGCAGCACGCTCATGTCATGGCGGCGGAGCAGGCGGGCATTGAGCTGCGAGGCAGTGATGAGGCCAACCGCATTGCTACCGAACACCCAGCCATAGTACTGGGGCTGGATGTGATGGAGTTGCATCAGGACATAGGGTGAGCCGGCAATATAGGCAAACATGCCGGTGAAGGCCAGGCTGCTGGTGAGCGTGTAGCTCATGAATGTTCTGTCTCGGAACAGGTGCGCGTAATCCTGAAGCACCTTGCCCAACTGCAG
>CAYGBB010000489.1:0-1922 GCA_964347985.1 uncultured Moraxellaceae bacterium | reverse complement strand
TCCTTGTACTCGTCCTTCACGATGGCCTTGCCGGAATCGAAATTGACCTTCAGTTCCAGGCTGATGGCTTCGGACAGTACCTTGTCGCAACCGGCTTCATCAACAATCACCATTTCAGCAGTGGTCGGGCACTTGTCGAGGTAGTCGGCCACGCCGTCCTTGTCGCCATCCAGCGGGCAGCCTTCAGCGTTCACCTGAACACCAGCAGGGGTGTTGGCGCACTTGTCGGCTTCATCGGCTACGCCGTCATTGTCGGCATCAGCCGGAGCTGCAATTTCTTCCACCGGAGCTGGGGCTGGCTCGGGCTGCGGAGCAACGGCGGCAACGGTTTCAGCGCCGGCAGAGAACTGAACGCCGAGCAGGGCCATGTTGTCGAACAGGGTTTCATCGCCGTTGTATACCAGACGGTATTCGCCGCGCAGGGAAACGTTTTCGTTGATGCGGTAGAAAGCACCCAGGCCGCCATTCACGTACGGGTCAGAGTAGTTTTCAGTGCTGTTGGGCTGGCCGCTCGGCTTTACGCCCGGGGCATCAGTCTTGTAGCGAGCCTCGCCAGCGCCCAGCAGGACGTAGGGCGAGAGCTTCTTTTCTGTCATGAAGGCGTAGTAAGCATCCAGGCCGGTGCGGCTATCAGTTGTTGATGTGCCATTGAACTGGGGGAAATGCTTCTTGCTGCCGTGCAGTTCAGACTCGGTGCGACCGTGAACCAGTTCAACGGCAATGGCCGGGGTGAAGCGGTAGCCCAGTGCCAGGTTGTAGCCAATCTCGTTGTCGGAGTTCTTGCGGCTATCAGGGGCGGTATAGGTAACGGAAGGCGTGAAAGTGACTTCTGCCTGTGCAACACCGGCAGCGACAAGCAGGCCGAGAGCAATACGAGTGAGTTTCATGGGTTTCTCCCAATGGGTCCTTGATAAAAGCCTGTCACTGAGAGTGACCTGACAAAAGCTAAGTCACTGCCTTACAAAAGGAGAAGGCAGGGCGAGCGCAAACACGGTACGTCCCGAAGTATACCGCGTCAAGTTTATAACCGTTAATCCGGGTAACATCTTTTTATACTTCCAATGGCGGTAGTGGGGCTCTCGCCAGGAAATATGCTTCTTTATATAAGGAATAATCAGCGGCCAACAAAAGGGGTGCAGACATGAAGGCGGGGCCGTCCATCCAGTACGGTGGCTCCGGGTGGCCAAAGAAGGGTAAAATGGCCGGCTAAGCCAAGAGGCTTGCAGGATATCACCCTACAGGGCTGTGCAGATGGACGATGGAATAACAGACATGCGGAGTTGCACCTGATGGGCCCGGATGTGGTGACTGTTCCCGATCCTTCGGGATTTCGTACTTCTTCAGCGATTGCCCTGGCGGTCTGGAAGGCGTTGTTCCTGCGCGAGACCATCTCCCGTATCTCCTCCAGCCGCACGGCCTGGCTCTGGCTGCTGCTGGAGCCGGTAGCGCATATCGTTTTCCTGCTGATCCTGTTTGCCCTGATCAAGGTGCAGAAAATCTCCGGGGCCGACGCCATTGTCTGGCTGCTGGTGGGGTACTGCAGCTTTTTTACCGCCCGCAACATCTATTCCCGTGGCATGGAGGCCCTGAATGCCAACCAGGCCCTGTTTGCCTACCGCCAGGTGCTGCCGGTGGATACCGTGCTGGTGCGCGCGGCGCTGGAGGCATTTCTGGGCATCATCGTGATGGGGTTGTTGATGACGGGGGTGGCCTTTTTCGGGTTTGACGTGCTGCCGCACAATCCGCTGCAAGCACTAACGGCCTTTGTGGGCCTTTGCGCTGCCGGCCTGGGGCTGGGGCTAATGCTGTCGGTGGGTGATAACCTGGTGCCTGCGGTCGGCAAGGTGTTCAACCTGGCTTCGTCACCCCTTTATCTGCTTTCCGGCATCATGTTTCCGCTCAGCACCATTCCTGTGCAATAC
>CAYGBB010000488.1:0-1924 GCA_964347985.1 uncultured Moraxellaceae bacterium | reverse complement strand
CTTCAGGGTCTCCGGCAGCGCCACCGGCAAATCGAACACGAACTCGCTGAACAGCACATAGCGCCAGAGCTCATCCGCCAGAGCGGACCAAGTCTTGCCACGCGTCTTCACGCTCAGACCCAAGGTGGCGCGGAGGAAGTCACGCGCCTCCTGCACCCAGCCTTCCTGCCCCTTGAGCGCTTCGGTCTGGCTGAGGCTGGGCGCCAGCAGAGCGGCCAGAATCTCGCGGCCCGATTCCACCCGTAAGGTCGCGCGCAACTGGGGCCAGCTCACGCCACCGCCGATCGCGTCGATCACCGCGAAGGTCGGCCCGGGAGGAGACCCGGCGAACACTTGGCGGATCTCGGTAGCGTGATCCGGCCTGGCACGCAGGCAAAGGCTCAGGTATTCGTCGCCATCGTCTTGTGGGAACACCGCGCCGCATTCTGCATACAGAGCGAATGGGTCAGCCTGCTTTTGCTCGTCGGTTTCGGGTCGCTTGGTGGGCACGTAGATCAACACACCTTCCAGCGGTGCCTTGGGCTGCCCGACTTCGCGCAACGCCAGCAGTGCCGACTCTCGGCTTTCAATGCTGCTTTCAGAAGTGTCAATGACGCGCACCTTGTCGGCCGCCAAGTCGAAACACTGTTCGCGGTAGCGCTTATCAGCGTCGTATACCACCAAGGCGCCGGCCTGCTTCAAGCGAGGCCGCAGAACGCTCTCGCGGATAAATTCAGCAATACTCATTCATCACCCCCGGCCTTATTCTTGCCGCGCGCCTTCTTGGGTTTGGCCTCGGGCTCGATGTAGAGATCCTCCAGCCCATGCGCGATAGCCAGAGACTTGTCAGTCTTGCACTTCTCGCGAACGCGACCGAGCCAGTAGTTCATGGCCAGATGCGCCCAGTCGTAGTCGCCCTTCTCCAGCTTGGCCCAGGTGTCCTTGAGCACCTTCTGCCAGGGCTTGTGCCGGAACAGCGGCCACAGCGGTGCGGCGCTGATCTGCACGCCGTCGTCGTGGTTGGGCTTGTAGGTGGGCGCCAGCGTGAGCAGGGTGTCGCGCAGCTCGATCAGTTCCAACTCGAAGGCTTGCAGCGCCTCGAATTGCTTCTCGTCGTCGCGTGTCCGGGCAGTGCCCTTGTTGCGCAGCGCCGTCACGTCGGTGCCGACTTGTTTGAGCTTGGGCTCGACGAAGTCGTTGATAGCGGTGTACAGCGTCTGACTGCTAAGGCTGGGGTAATAAACCCACAGCGTATAGCTACCGGAGGTGGTAGCGAGCGGCCAGTAAATGGGCGCTTTGCGGCGGCTCTTGGAATAGCGCTGCAGATGGAAAGCGAAGAAGTCGCGCTGTAGCCAGCGGCGCACGTCGTTAGGCACAGGGGCCTCGACACGAGCGGGCACCTCTTCGATCAGACGTGCCAGATCATGCGGGTGGCCGGCATCGTCCACCAGAATGCCGGGGTAGGTGTGAAACGCTCCAGCGCCATCGGGCAACATACCGGGGCTTTTCGCCGGCAGCGGGTCGAAGGGCTCGGGTTCGCCGGGTGCGTCGCGCTCGCCTGTGGCCAGACGCCAGTCGAAGCGGCCAAAGGCCACGCCCAGCGCCCAGGCGAGCAGGTCTGCGGTCTGGTCAATGGGCGCGGCACTGTCGTCTTCGTCGCTGTCCTCGTCGACTTGTGCAAGTTCGGTGTCTGCTGCGGTTTCACTGGCGTCAGCCGCCGCGCCCTGACCGCCTGCTGCGGACAAACGGTCGGCCTCGGCAAAGCCATAAAGGTCAAAGGCAATGGCGTCGATCTCGGCCTGGATGCGGGCGAGTTCAGCTTCAATGGCGGACGGGTCGTAAGCGCCCAGGCGGGTGCGCAGCGCGGCGGGCAGGATAAAGGCGTGGGAGGTTTCGGTGGTGGTGTCCAGCGTGCGCTTGAGTGACCAGGCGCGCCGCGCCAGTG
>CAYGBB010000487.1:0-1934 GCA_964347985.1 uncultured Moraxellaceae bacterium | reverse complement strand
AAAGAAAGGCCGATATTCTAGCGGATTCTCTCATCCTGCGCATGATCAAAAACCGCCGCCCCACCCGCTCACTCCCTGTTCGTCAGTCCCTGTCCAGGGGGGGCAGGTTTGGAATGGCAGGGCGCGGCGGCTCTGCACTTCTTTCTTCATCTTCAATGATCTTGCGGGCAGTGAAGAGGATGAGCTGACGCATCCAGCGATGGGCCGGGTTGTGGTGCAGCAAGGGGCTCCACGCCATCTTCAGCTCGAACTCGGGAATGTGGAAAGGCGGCTCTTTTACTACCAGCTTGGGATTTTCAGCCTGCAATCGCGCCACACGCGTCGGCAGTGTCGCCACCAGATCCGCGTTTTCTGCCAGCAGAGCCGGCATCTGGTAATGACGGGTAAAAATCGCAATCTTGCGCTTCTTGCCCAGTCGGCCCAGTGCCTGATCAATCCAGCCCAACCCACCGGATTGCTCCGGATTCATGCCAAATCCCACGCCCATTCCGGTCTTGGACACCCAGATATGCTGGGCCTCCAGATAGTTCTTGAGGGTGAAGCGCTCAGCCAGCGGGCTGTCCCGATGCACCAGGCAGGAAAAACTGTCCTTCCAGACTGTTACCTGATGAAACGACTGCGGGATTTCCGTGAAGCGGTTGATGGCCATGTCGACCTTGCCCTGCTCCATGTCGCGATAGCTCACGTCCGAAGGTGTCAGGAAGTCCAGCACCACACCGGGGGATTCGGTGCGCATGGCCTTGGCCAGAGCCGGGATGAGGGTCGCCTCGGCATAGTCGGCCGCCATGATGCGGAACACGCGGGAACTGGAGCGTGGGCGGAAGTCCTCCTGGGACTCAAAAATCTGGTTCAGGCCGTCGAGGGCAGCACGGATGCGTGGCTGCAGGTCGGTCGCCCGCTCCGTCGGCGTCATGCCCTCGCTGGATCGTATTAAAAGTGGATCCTCAAAAGCATCACGTAACCTCTTGAGAATATTAGACATTGCCGGCTGGGTAATGCCCAGGTGCTCAGCCGCCCGGGTCACATTCTTCTCCCGCAACAGCACATCCAGATAGACAAGAAGGTTCAGGTCGACCCGCTCAATATTCATAAAATAAATACCGGGAATAAAAACTATAAATTATGGAAATTATGCCACAAACCGTAGACTGCGCGCCTCAAAGATGAAGCCACCATCCGGATGACCGGCAGGTGCTTTGGCAATCACCACCAGCAACAGGAAGATGTTATGACAACGTACGCCTCTGCGATTGAACACGTCCGCGCCGTCAAGGCCAAACTCGGTGGCACCTGGGGTGCTATTCACCCGGAAGATGCGGCCCGCATGATCGTGCAGAACCGCTTCCGCACCGGTCTGGACATCGCCAAGTACACCGCCGCCATCATGCGCAAGGACATGGCCGAGTACGATGCTGACAGCAGCAAGTACACTCAGTCGCTGGGTTGCTGGCACGGTTTTGTTGCCCAGCAGAAGATGATTGCCAACAAGAAGTACTTTGGCACCACATCCAAGCGCTACATCTACCTGTCCGGCTGGATGGTTGCTGCACTGCGTTCCGAATTCGGCCCGCTGCCTGACCAGTCCATGCACGAAAAGACCTCCGTGCCTGCCCTGATCGAAGAAATCTACACCTTCCTGCGTCAGGCCGATGCCAAGGAACTGAACGACCTGTTCCGTGCCCTGAGCAAGGCTGAAGATGCTGGCGACAAGGCCAAGGCTGCCGAAATCGAAGCCAAGATCAACAACTTCGAATCGCACGTGGTGCCAATCATTGCCGACATCGATGCCGGTTTCGGTAACGAAGAAGCTACCTACCTGCTGACCAAGAAGATGATCGAAGCTGGTGCTTGCGCCATCCAGATCGAAAACCAGGTGTCTGACGCCAAGCAGTGCGGTCACCAGGCTGGCAAGGTTACCGTGCCGCACGAAGACT
>CAYGBB010000486.1:0-1935 GCA_964347985.1 uncultured Moraxellaceae bacterium | reverse complement strand
CTCCGTGTTCATTCACATGGCTGGTCGCGTAGGTGCGTATGCCGCGCGACACGGCTTTTTCCAGCGTGCCGGGTGTCAACTCGCCGACATTGCCCAGGCCGACGATGATCGCGCCCTTGGGTTTGTGTCCGTCGTTGGGGAAATACTGTGCCGTGTTTTCATTGCCCGGATATAGCCCAAGCCGCTGGCTGGCAAGCAACCGCCCGCCCATGTGACGATCTAATGAGGCTTCCGCGCTGACCAGTGTGTCGCCACAATAGTGGCCGAGGAGGATGGAGTGACTGGCAAATTCCAGACTGCCATGCACGACGCGCACGCGGATTCTGTTGGTGGAGTGGGTGGTCAATTTGTCTGGCTGCGCGCAGAGGGCGGCGGCCAGCAGTTCTTCGCGATTAGGGTGCAGCACGGCGCGCTCTGCGGGCATCACGAATTTTGGAGGCAGGCCGCGATTGCCCGGCGCAACGCTGGGCAACCTGTCGGTGTTGCCGTAACGCAGGATGTCGAGCACGGCTGGTGTGCATTTGTCGGATTTGCACAAGTCGCCGTGCAGCACGTTTGCGTACCAGGTACGGATGCCGTTCGGGATGCCGGTAGCCCATGGCACACGGCCATCGCCCAGCGGTGTCGCATCGAAAATATATTTGCCGCCTTCGTGCCGCATGCTGTCCGGTGTTGCGGGGGCTTGCCCGGCGATATAGAAAAAGCGTTCGGGGTCGAGCCGTTGTGTGGCGGCTTTGATCTTGTCCCAGACGGCCTTGGCGTTGTTGAACATCGCTACGGCTGGCGATGCATTTTCTGCTTCGGCGTTGTCCGCCCATGCTGCCGGATCAAGCAACTCGTAAGGCAGCATCTCGAATACCCCAGGATACTCGCGAATGATGTCCAGCAACTCATCGAGATTGTGCTTGAAATCGAGCAGGGCCAATCGGCGTATGAGACTGTCCTGGCCGGTCAGCACCATGCCCATGGCGTGCGATCCGCCGTTGGGTGTACCCAGCATGACGAATCGGGCATCTTTGTGTTCGCACAGGCTGTTCCATACATCTTCGTGGTTGGCCATCATGGCGCGCAACACCACGCCGCCCATGGAATGCGCCACGATACTCACCGGGAGATTCAGTGGCTTTAACTCTTTCAGTTTCTTGGTAATGGCATCCGCCAATTTCTTGGCTGCTTCGTTTACCGAAAGGCGCCAGTCGTAAGGGAAAGTCTCTACGTCATAGCTGCCGGCAAGCTGTTCGATCATCGGGTTGTAGGCCGAACCGATCATTTCTTTCGCCTCGACATTGGAAACGCCGAGCTTGAGCCTGTCCATTCCGCCCATGGCTAAGTCTGATATATCCATCCAGATACGTTTCTTGTCGATGTCGAGATGGCTGCCCATGATGCCCGGCAATAGGAACACGGTGGCGCGTGGTGCGCCGCGAATTCCTCTCGACGGCACTGGCTCCACTTCTCTCATCACGTCATAAGCGGTGAAGCCATCCCCAACCGTCGCTTCTGTAGATAGCGCCGCTTCCAGTTTTTTGACGCTGGGCTGGTTGGTGAAATATTTGAAGTGCGAGATTTCCGGCCCGCGATAAAACACGTAGGCCGCGCCATCCTTGCGCTTTGCGCCGCTGAACATGGAATTGGTGTTGACTACCAGATCGTGGTCGCTCTGATACAGCGGGTCGGTCAGCAACACCATGAAGGTGCTGGCCAGTGTGCCGCCCTCAATGTCTCCCGAAATGACCCTCAACCTTCCATCTACGCTGACTGCCGGATTATTGAGTATTTTCACCACAGGCGAATCGGGGATCATTGCATAGATACCGGGCAGGATTTGCGGGTTATTGCGTTGGCTGGCAATGCATGCGGCCAGTTCGGCCAGCCCATCCAAAATGAGTCCGCCAGCTCCCGGAATCAATCCCAGCAAGGTACGCAATACCGAGA
>CAYGBB010000485.1:0-1935 GCA_964347985.1 uncultured Moraxellaceae bacterium | reverse complement strand
GTGCTCACCGATTCTGGCCAGGCGAGATTGAGACGATAAACCGGATCTGTGCCCGTGTTGTCGCCGATGGCAAAGTAGTTCAGATAGCGTTGCACATTTCCCGGAATCCGGCGCACCTGAAAACCGATTTGCGGCGGGTAAAGCCGGCCTGCGCCCCCTGCCGCCATCGATATCATCAGATCAACAGTGATCCCTTTTTTTGCCAGTCGTCGAGCCACTTTCACGACCTGAAAGCCGCCCTGACTGTAGCCAATCAGCACCAGCGGTCGTCCGGCCTCTGCGGCCTGTTGCATGTCGGCAGCGATGGATGAGACCGGCTCATGGTTGCTGTAGAGCGTGGTATCGGCATAGCCGGCACTTCTTAACCAGGTCAGCAAATGCCTTTCCATGTGCCGACCGACCAGAAAGCCGTGTATCAGGGCGATACGGGGCCCTGTGTAATCGGCCGGCGGATGTGCAGTCCAGTAGGCGGGTGATGGCATGGGGTGGCTCAGCAGCACGAACGTGATGGGGGCTATCGAAGCGTTATCTTAACAGCAGTGCAATCCGACGCCGCAATAACGCGAGGCGTATGCTCGTCGTTTGCGGTATTCAGGTTTTGCTGCGCGCCTTGAATGCCTGTTTGCGCTGCTTCTGGGCGGCCGCTTTTTGTGCCGCCAGTTCATCCAGACGTTGCTGCACGATGGCGTGTTCGGCCATGGCGACTTCCGGCGTTTCCAGCGAGATCAGGCCCAGGGTGGCAGTACGGAATTCATTGATCAGCAGCGTGGCAATCTTGTGAAAATCCACACGCCCACCGCCGGCCAGACAACCGCGTTGCCGGCCGATGATTTCCAGGAACTCCACATCCAGCTCCGGTAACGTTTCCAGCTTGAAACGTTTTTTCATCAGTTCCGGATAATTTTTCAGGAAGAAGGCCGCGGCAAACAGTCCGACTTCATCATTGTTGATGGCCGTTTCCTTGATGGCACCGGACAAGGCCAAACGGTAACCGCTGTTCGGGTTCTCGATCTTGGGCCAGAGAATGCCCGGCGAATCAATCAGCACCAGGCCATTGTGCAGGTCGATACGCTGCTGGCCTTTCGTGATGGCGGGTTCGTTCCCCGTCTTGGCAATCACCTTGCCCGCCAGCGTGTTGATGATGGTGGACTTGCCCACATTCGGAATGCCGGTGATGAGCGCGGTGATGTTGCCCAGTTTGTCGGGCCTGGCCATCGACTGGTACATGCCGAGAATCTGGCGGATCTGCTCCGGGTGCACCGTGGTCACGGCCAGTGCCTTCACGTTGTCTTCTTTCTGGAAGTGCGCCAGCCATTGCTGCGTCACCACCGGATCGGCCAGGTCACTTTTACTGAGCAGCTTCAGGCAGGGCTTGCCGGCACGAAACTGGCTGATCACCGGGTTGGCGCTGCTGTACGGGATGCGGGCATCCACAATCTCGATGATCAGGTCCACCTTGGGCAGGATGTCCTTGATCTCTCGGATGGCCTTGCTCATGTGGCCGGGGAACCAGTTGATGCTCATACGCTGTGCCGCACAGGGGAAAGGCCCATTGTAACCCGTCCCGGTGCCCATGGTTCAGGCGTTTGCAGGCCGACTCCCGGTCGGGCAGGACTTTGGGTGATAATCCCGGCACTTTCCCAGCCAAGGCCGCACCCCATGCAGCGCCCCCTGCCTACCCGCGACGGCATCAGCCCCAGCGCCGTGTTCCTGCCGGCGGGCGAGTGGCCGACCGTGCTGGCATTCCTGACGGAGCGTTTCCCCGACGTGGGGGAGGCACGCTGGCTGGCGCGGATGGCTGGCGGCAACGTGGTGGATGCCGACGGCACCCTGCTTGATGCCAGCAGCTTTTATCGTGCCGGCATTCGCATTTTTTATTACCGCGAACTGGAAAGTGAACGTCCGGTTCCGTTCAGGGAAGAGATCATTTACGAG
>CAYGBB010000484.1:0-1956 GCA_964347985.1 uncultured Moraxellaceae bacterium | reverse complement strand
TCATGCCAAAGATCAAAACCAAGCGCGGTGCAGCAAAGCGCTTCATGAAGACTGTAAACGGCTTCAAGCGCAAGCAGGCCTTCAAGCGCCACATCCTGACGAAAAAGTCAGCCAAGCGTATCCGTCAGCTCCGTCCGATGACGATGGTCGCCAAAAGCGACGTCGCTCGTGTCGAACGCATGCTTCCTAACTCGTAACTGACGGAGAAATACGTAAATGGCTCGTGTAAAGCGTGGTGTCATCGCTCACCGTCGTCACAAGAAGATTCTCGATCGTGCAAAGGGTTACTACGGTGCTCGTTCGCGCGTCTATCGTGTAGCGTTCCAGGCAGTCATCAAGGCTGGCCAGTATGCTTATCGTGACCGTCGTCAACGGAAGCGTCAGTTCCGTGCCCTGTGGATTGCCCGTATCAATGCGGCGTCACGTCTCAATGGTCTCTCCTACAGCCGTCTTATCAACGGTCTGAAGCGTGCGAACATCGTGATTGACCGTCGTGTAATGGCAGATATTGCCGTGCATGATGCGGCAGCGTTTAGCGCACTGGCTGAAAAAGCAAAAGCCAGCCTCGCGGCGTAAGTAGCAAGGTAGGGCTTCCGGGCCCGACCAAAGGGGAAGGGCTTCACGGTTCTTCCCCTTTTTTATTTTTCTGCTGCGGTGGCCCCTGTTGCGGGGCTTGCTGTGGCAACAGAACCTATTTCTTCGCGAGAGCGGGAACAACATGAGCGAATTGAACGCGCTGGTGCAGGAAGCACAGGCACAGATTGCTGCAGCCAATGATGTGGCTGCCATTGAACAGGTGCGTGTGCAGTACCTCGGCAAGAAAAGCCGGATCACTGAATTGTCAAAGGCCCTGGGGCAGATGGGAGAAGAAGAGCGTCGTGCCCAGGGTGCGGTGCTTAATCAGGCGCGTGAAGCCATTACGTCGGCCCTGAACTCACGTCGTGACAGTCTTGCGGCAGATGCGCTGGCGGCAAAGCTGGAGGCTGAGCGGGTGGATGTCACCCTGCCCGGTCGTGGTGAACTGGGCGGGCTGCATCCGGTAACCCGGGTGCTGGAGCGCATTGAGGGGTTTTTTACCGCAATCGGCTTCACAGTGGCGTCCGGTCCGGAGGTGGAAGACGACTTCCATAACTTCGAGGCGCTCAATATTCCGGCGCACCATCCTGCACGTGCCATGCATGACACCTTTTATTTCGATGCACACCGTCTGCTGCGTACGCATACCTCGCCAGTACAGATACGTGTGATGGAATCGCAACAGCCACCGATTCGTATCGTCTGCCCGGGTCGTGTCTATCGCTGTGATTCCGATCTCACGCATTCGCCGATGTTTCATCAGGTCGAAGGTCTGCTGATTGATGAACACGTCAGCTTTGCAGATCTCAAGGGCATGATTGGTGATTTCCTGCGCGTGTTTTTTGGCAAGGAACTGGAAGTGCGTTTCCGTCCTTCCTATTTTCCGTTCACCGAGCCGTCGGCTGAAGTCGATATCCAGTGCGTGATGTGCGAAGGCCATGGTTGCCGCGTATGCAAGCAAACGGGTTGGCTGGAGGTTCTGGGTTGCGGCATGGTGCATCCCAAGGTGCTGGAGAATTGCGGCATCGACCCGGAAAAATACTCCGGCTTTGCCTTTGGTATGGGCGTAGAGCGCTTCGCAATGCTGCGCTATGGCGTGAATGATCTGCGTCTGTTCTTTGACAATGATCTGCGCTTTTTGCGTCAGTTTGCCTGATTTATATCGTCACAAAAGTTTGAGGCCCGTAACGGGCAAGTGAGTCGCAACATGCAATTCAGCGAAAAGTGGCTGCGTGAATGGGTTAGTCCAGAACTGGACATGGCCGCCTTTGGTCATCAGCTCACCATGGCAGGGCTTGAGGTCGATGCCATTGTGCCGGTGGCGCCGCCATTTGATGGTGTCTATGTGGGTGAGGTGCTGGATGTGGTGCCGCATCCGGA
>CAYGBB010000483.1:0-1958 GCA_964347985.1 uncultured Moraxellaceae bacterium | reverse complement strand
CGCCTGCACCAGTGTGGTCTGCCCAAGAAAATGGCGCTGGAACTGTTCAAGCCGTTCATTTTCGGCAAGATTGAAATGCGTGGCCTTGCCACGACCATCAAGGCTGCCAAGAAGATGGTCGAGCGTGAAACCGCCGAAGTGTGGGATATCCTCGCCGAAGTCATTCGCGAACATCCGGTACTGTTGAACCGTGCGCCGACCCTTCACCGTCTCGGTCTGCAGGCATTTGAGCCTGTGCTGATTGAAGGCAAGGCCATTCAGCTGCATCCGCTTGTCTGTACGGCATTCAACGCCGACTTCGACGGTGACCAGATGGCTGTGCACGTGCCGCTGACCATCGAAGCGCAGCTGGAAGCCCGCGCGCTGATGATGTCCACCAACAACATCCTGTCCCCCGCCAATGGTGAGCCCATCATCGTGCCATCGCAGGACGTGGTGCTGGGTCTGTACTACATCTCGCGTGATCGCGTGAATGCCAAAGGCGAAGGCATGATGTTTGCTGACTTCCCCGAAGTGACTCGCGCCATCGGGACCAGGTCGGTTGAGCTGCATGCCAAAGTAAAGGTTCGTATCCACGAAACGACTGTGGATGATGATGGTGTACGCACCAAGCGCATCTTTCTGGCGGATACGACCCCGGGACGTTGCCTGCTCTGGAACGTGGTACCGGAAGGTCTGCCTTTCGAGCTGGTCAACCAGCCCATGACCAAGAAGAACATCTCCAAGCTCCTCAATACCTGCTATCGCGTATTGGGTCTCAAGGATACGGTGATTTTCGCCGACCAGTTGATGTACCTCGGCTTCCAGCAGGCGACCTACTCAGGTGTTTCGGTCGGCATGGAAGACATGGTGATCCCCGATGAAAAGCAGAAGATCATCGGGGCAGCTGAAGAAGAAGTGCGTGAGATCGAGTCGCAGTTTGCTTCCGGTCTCGTGACCAAGGGCGAACGCTATAACAAGGTCGTCGATATCTGGTCGCGTACGAACGAGCTCGTGGCCAAGGCCATGATGGACAACCTGTCGACTGAGAAGGTGGTTGCAAAGGACGGCTCGATTCAGGAGCAGAAGTCATTCAACTCCATTTTCATCATGGCGGATTCCGGTGCGCGTGGTAGTGCTGCCCAGATTCGTCAGCTAGCCGGTATGCGTGGCCTGATGGCCAAGCCGGACGGCTCCATTATCGAAACGCCCATCAAGGCCAACTTCCGTGAAGGCCTGACGGTTCTGCAGTACTTCATCTCGACACACGGTGCCCGTAAGGGTCTGGCCGACACGGCATTGAAGACGGCGAACTCCGGTTACCTGACCCGTCGTCTGGTGGATGTGGCGCAGGATCTCGTGATCAACTGGACCGACTGCGGCACGACCAAGGGCTTGCTGATGACGCCCCTGATTGAGGGTGGCGACGTGGTCGAGGCCCTGCGTGACCGTGTGCTTGGTCGCGTGGTGGTGGCAGATGTGCACCGTCCGGGCACCGATGAGGTGCTGGCACCGGTTGGTACGTTGCTGGATGAGAAATGGGTGGACAAGCTGGAACTGGCTGGTGTCGACGAAGTCGTCGTGCGCTCGGTCATTACCTGTGAAACCCGCTACGGTGTCTGCGCCAAGTGCTATGGACGAGATCTGGCCCGTGGTCATCAGGTGAATATTGGTGAAGCGGTCGGCGTCATGGCGGCCCAGTCCATCGGTGAGCCAGGTACCCAGCTGACGATGCGTACCTTCCATATCGGTGGTGCCGCCTCCCGGCAGTCGGCCATCTCCAATGTGCAGGTGCGCAATGACGGTACTGTCCGTTTCCATAACGTCAAGACGGTCCAGCAGGCCAACGGCAACCTCGTGGCGGTGTCCCGTTCTTGCGAGATTGGCGTAGCTGACAACCGTGGCCGTGAGCGCGAGCGTTACAAGCTGCCATACGGTGCCGTGATTACGGTCAAGGATGGTGCGGAAGTGAAGGGTGG
>CAYGBB010000482.1:0-1964 GCA_964347985.1 uncultured Moraxellaceae bacterium | reverse complement strand
GATCTGCTCCATGCCCCACTCACGGATGAAGCCGTGACCACCGTACACCTGCACACCATGCTTGGCAGCTTCGGAGCCGGCTTCGGTCAGGAAGGCCTTGGCGATCGGGGTGAGGAAGCTCATCAGGTCATCGGCCTGCTTGCGTACTTCTTCGCTTTCCGCAGCACTGACCAGATCGGTCTGCGTGGACAGCCAGTACACCAGGGCACGACCACCTTCAGCAAAAGCCTTCTGGGTCAGCAGCATGTTACGGACTGCCGGATGCACGATAATCGGGTCAGCTTCCTTCTCCGGCGCCTTGGGGCCGGACAGGGAACGCATGGCCAGACGATCCTTGGCATACGCCAGGGCACCCTGGAACGAACCTTCAGCGGCGCACACACCCTGCAGGGCGGTACCGACACGGGCCGTGTTCATGAAGGTGAACATGGCGTTCAGGCCCTTGTTCGGCGCACCGATCAGGAAGCCGGTGGCACCATCGAAGTTCATCACACAGGTAGCGGACGCCTTGATGCCCATCTTGTGCTCGATGGAACCGCACACCACGGCATTGCGCTCGCCAACGGAGCCGTCTGCCTTCGGCAGGAACTTCGGCACGATGAACAGGGAAATACCCTTGGTGCCCTTGGGGGCATCCGGCAGGCGTGCCAGCACCACGTGGACGATGTTCTCGGCCATGTCGTGTTCACCCGCGGAAATGAAGATCTTGGTGCCGGTGATGGCATAGGAACCATCAGCCTTCGGCTCGGCCTTGGTACGGATGATGCCGAGGTCGGAACCCGCATGGGATTCGGTCAGGCACATGGTGCCGGTCCACTCACCGGAGATCAGCTTGGTCAGATAGACTTCTTTCTGTTCCGGGGTGCCATGGGCTTCCACCGTGTTGATGGCACCGTGGGACAGGCCCGGGTACATGGACCAGGACCAGTTGGCGGTGCCGGTCATTTCGCTCATGGCGATGCCCAGTGACGGTGGCAGGCCCTGGCCACCATGCTCAACCGGCGAAGCCAGCGCACCGAAGCCGAGTTCCACGAACTTGGCGTAGGCTTCCTTGAAGCCCTTGGGAGTGGTCACCTCACCATTGTTCCACTGGCAGCCTTCTTCGTCGCCGGAACGGTTGATCGGGGACAGTTCGTTCTCCGCGAACTGGGCACCGGCTTCAAGCACGCTGTCCACGAGCTCGCGATTGGTGTCGGCATAGGCCGGGATGGACTGGTAGTGCTTTTCCACTTCCAGAACTTCATGCATCACAAACTGCATGTCACGCAGTGGGGCCTTGTACGGAGTAGCCATGGTAGTGACCTCGCTAGTCTCGGGGGGCAGGAGTCGCCCGTTTCGTCGTATATGTGAACCCGACAGTCACAACCTTGCTTTACATGCAATGTTTGTCGGACACAAAAGCGGCGGAAGTTTAGTGGAGAAACCCCGTGTACTACAGTGCTATTGATGACCACCTGTTCACGGAGCCGCTTCGTAACTCCCTGCTTTCCGAAGGAATTATGCGCGACCACAGATGGATTTCGCCTGTACAAAGGCTCTGTTTGTACAGGACAAAGCAGGCAATTTGACCAGGCCCACCAGCAAAATCGTCATCTAAGGAAAAACTTGCGGCGCTGAAGTCTCGCCAGCCGGTCTCTCCTGCAAACGGGCCGCTTCAGCAGGACAGTAAAGGCTCCAGATCCAGTCGCTGCCCTCTGGCGTCAGCCGCCTCGTCAGGCATCCATGGCAGCACACCCAGACAAGGGGCCGGCAACATCTGGCGAAGTGTCGACAGATTACCCTCAAGGGCGTCCATGTCAGGATCAATGACATTAGCCACCCAGCCTGCGAGACGGACACCATCCTTGAGTATCGCTTCGGCAGTCAAAATGGCGTGATTGATACAGCCCAGGCGCATGCCCACCACCAGAATCACCGGCATACCCAGCTGTTTGGGTAGCCCTGACAGCAGTTCACGATCACTG
>CAYGBB010000481.1:0-1974 GCA_964347985.1 uncultured Moraxellaceae bacterium | reverse complement strand
AACCGCTGACCTCTACAATGCCATTGTAGCGCTCTCCCAGCTGAGCTATAGCCCCCTTAACTGAGGCGCGCATTCTATTAAGCAGCCGGGAGGTCGTCAAGCATTCCCTTGAAAAATTTCAGAAAATCACTGAAACCGTTTGCTGCCCTGGCCCTGCGCACCAGCAAAAGTCTGCGTCAGAGCAGTCTCTCGATATCCGCCACAATGTCCTCAGGCTTGGTGGCAGGCGCATAACGGCTGATCACCTTGCCATTGCGATCCACCAGGAACTTGGTGAAGTTCCACTTCACTGCCTTGCTGCCCAGCAAACCGGGGGCAGCGCTGGTGAGGTGCTTGAACAGGGGATGTGCATCATCACCATTCACATCAATCTTGGCGAACATCGGAAAGGATACGCCGTAGTTCAGTTCACAGAACTCGCTGATCTCGGCATCAGTACCCGGGTCCTGGCTCAAAAACTGGTTGCAGGGGAAACCCAGCACCATCAGCCCCTTGTCCTTGTACTTTTCATAGATGGCTTCCAGGCCCTTGAACTGGGGGGTAAAGCCGCACTTGCTGGCGGTATTCACAATCAGCAATACCTGCCCCTTGAAATCGGCTATAGGCTTGTCCTGGCCGGTAATCGTCTTGCCACTGAAATCGTAAACGCTGGCCATCGGCCTTTCTCCTTGCTGACTGAAACGTAAGCTGAATGAAACTGCGGCTCATGCACCGGGATTATTGGGGCTATTGTCCGTATCGCTGCCTGTAGCACTGTCGGTATCGAGCATAAGCGATGCCGAGTTCACGCAATAGCGCAAACCGGTCGGTCGCGGACCATCCGGGAAGACATGCCCGAGATGGGCATCACACTTCCGGCAAACAATCTCGGTACGGATCATGCCATGGGCCGTGTCACGATGCTCACTGACAGCCTCATCCTGCACTGGGGCCCAGAAACTGGGCCAGCCGGAACCAGACTCATATTTGGCCACCGAGCTGAACAGAGGTTCCCCACAACAGCGGCAACGGTAGACACCATCGCGGTGTTCAGCATAGTACTTGCCGGTAAATGCCGGCTCTGTGCCCTTCTCGCGACAGATCCGGTATTCCTCGGGGCTGAGTTCGGCCTGCCACTCTGTCGCCGTCTTGCTGATCTTGTCGGTCATGATGTGCTCCGCGTCCTGCCTCGTTATGCCTTGTTGTACCCGTTAATAAAACCCTGATGGGGGCACCCTGCTCCGCTCTCAAGCTGAAAATGAAAAAGCCCCTGAAATGAGCGCATCCAGGGCAAACTGTTACACAAAACCGCCATGTCGCCCCTTGCACAAAGCTCAACCCGGGAACACTATAGGGAATACCCTATTTAATTCCCTATTCAGGTTGTCACTCCGCCATCATGCCCCTGCTTGAATCTGTCGAAACCTTCCTCGCCGACTACCCGGACCTCAGTGCCACCCAGTTTGGCACCCTGTTCCGCAAGGACCCGAATTTTGTCGGCGAACTGAAGAAGGGCCGCAGCCCGCGCCAGGCCACTGTCGATCAATTGCTGGCCGACATGGCGGACTACCGCCTGCACCACCCGGTTCACTCTTCCCCCAACACGCCCCCTGTGCGCGAGCCCGTCATGGAAATCACGAAATCTGCCAAGCTGAAGAACGTCTGTTACGACATCCGCGGTCCTGTCCTCAAGGAAGCCACCGCGATGGAGGAACAGGGCCACCGCATCATCAAGCTGAATATCGGCAACCCGGCCCCCTTCGGTTTCGAAGCACCCCAGGAAATCCTGGCAGACGTGATCGCCAATCTGCCCAATGCAATAGGCTATTGCGAGTCCAAGGGCCTGTTCGCCGCACGCAAGGCCATCATGCAGTACTACCAGCAAAAAGGCCTGTTTGGCGTGGAGGTCGGTGACATCTACATCGGCAACGGTGTGTCCGAGCTGATCGTCATGGCCATGCAGGCCCTGCTCAACAACGGCGACGAGATGCTGAT
>CAYGBB010000480.1:0-1981 GCA_964347985.1 uncultured Moraxellaceae bacterium | reverse complement strand
CGTGATTGTGGTGGACGACGACGGCGCGGTGTTGATCCCGGCCAATTTGCTGGACGACGTTCTCAAGCTGGCACCCGAGCAGGAGCGGCTCGAGGGCTGGATCATGCAGGAAGTGGAAGGCGGCGCCGCCCTGCCCGGCCTGTACCCGCCCAACGCCGAAAACAAGGCCCGCTATGAGGCCTGGAAAGCGTCAGGACGTTCCTGACGCAGAAGGCGCGGGCACGCCCAACGCTTTTGCCACCAGCTGGAACAGCGCATCAAGGCTGTCCACCTTGTTCCAATAGCCGACCACGCCCAGTCCTTGGCCCATCGCGGGCACCCGGGGATCGAACACGCCCGAGCACAGCAGCACGGGTGCGTGCTGCTTGAGTTCTGGAACCATATCCTGGAACCTGATCGTTTCGTCTTCAAGGTGATAGTCGAGAACGATCAGGTCAAGCCCTTGCAGTTGCGTGCGCGCCTGCGCCAGGGAGTTGGCCACCCTGACCTCCCCGAAGCGGGACAAGGCCGTCTGGTACAGACGCACCATCTGCTCGTCATCTTCGATCACCAGTATGGTTTTGTTCATCGACATCACTCTTTCCAAAGATCAATGCAAGCCGATTAATCCCCAAGCAGGGGGGTGACCTTTCTTTTCAGCGCCTCCAGCCCCGTGCCCTTGTTCCAGTACCCCACCACACCCAGGCTTTTGCCCAACGCCACGACGGACGGATCCGGATTGCCGGAGCACAACAGAATGGGAGCGAACGGCTTGAGTTCCGGCACGATGTCCTCGAAGCTGGTCTTCTCGCCCCGCAGGTGGTAGTCGAGAATGATCAGGTCCAGACCTTCCAGCTGCGGCCTGGCCTGTTCCATGTTTTGCGCAACCCGTACCTGGCCGAACTGGCTCAGCACGGTCTTGTAGACCCGCAAAACTTCCTGGTCGTCCTCGATGATCAATATGGTCTTGTTCATGGCACTCCGAACCCTTTCAAGCGCGCAGGATCATCCTAGCGCAGAAAACACCCCGTTTCAGGCGCCGGACGGAAGATTGCGCCGCGCCAGAACATCGCCTAGGCGCAACGAGGCCAGCGCGCTCTTGCTCCAGAAGGCAGCCGTCACTTCGTCATGCCGGATCAGCAGGCTTTGCAGCAACGGCGCCATCAGCGTCGCGTCGGGATCGGCCAGCAGGAGGTAGCGGGCTTCTTCGGGCTGGCCCAGCTCATCCAGTTGCCCCACCCAGTCCATCCGGGTCAGCGTCTCCAGCACGGTTTCCAGCCGCTGGGGATCGACCTGCAGCAAGGCCGTCAATTGCGACAGGGTCAGCCCCTTGGCCGCATCGCCGCGCATGCGGTCGAGCTGCTGCAAGACCTCCAGCGCCAGATGAAACTGCCAGCCGCTGCCCGACACCCGTCGCCGGGTACCCATCAACAGACTGGGCAGGTAGGCCGTGATCACCGCGCCGAAGAGAACAATGAGCCAAGCCACGTAAATCCAGACCAGCAGAATAGGCACCGTGGCAAAAGCACCGTACACGACCGAATAACTCGGCATCAGGCCCAGATAAACCGCCAGCAGCTTCTTGGCCAGCTCGATGCCGGCGGCGGCAAACAGGCCGCCGACCCAGGCATGGCGCCACTTCACCGGCGTGTTGGGAACGTAATGGTAGGTCGCGGCCATGGCGCCCGCGGCCATGAAGAATTCGATCAAGTCGAGCAGCAGTCGCACGCCGTCCGGCATGCCGCCGACCACGTCACGCGACGCCGTGATGATGTAGGACGTGATGGTCAGGCTGGCGCCCAGGAGCAAGGGGCCGAGCGTGATGGCGGCCCAGTAGATCAGGATGCGCTGCCCCCAGGAACGAGTACGACGCACACGCCAGATGCTGTTGAGCGTGCGGTCGATGGTGAACACCAGGCTGAGCGCCGTGGCAAACAACACCGCCAGACCGGCCGTACCAAGCCGGCTGGCCTTGCCGGAGCACTGCGTCAGATAACCCAGC
>CAYGBB010000479.1:0-1981 GCA_964347985.1 uncultured Moraxellaceae bacterium | reverse complement strand
GTTTCATAGATGCTGACCTCCAGTGCAAAATCTCCGTCCCGGAACAGTTTTCCCCCATGCGGACCTCGCTCAAACGCCTCGGCTGCCACGCTTTCATGGCCCTTTTCCGCATCATTATTATTGTTACTGCAGGCTGTCAGTATCAAAACGCCTGCCAGTGCAAACACCATCAGTTGTGGCTTCATTTCCTGTCTCCATTAGCAGTCACCAGCGGGGCACCGAGCAACCGCTCCAGGTCGGCCAGGCGCTGATGAAATTCAGTGAGGGCCGTCAGGTACTGGCCGCGAGTGGTATAGACCGTGCGCTGGGCATCCAGCACATCGAACAATCTGAATTTTCCGTGGCGATACCCTTCACGGGTGGCCTGCAAGACCTGCTCCGCCGCCGGGATGACATCCTGCTTCAAACCGATGGCGCGGGCGCGGGCACCCTGCAGGCGGCTGTAGCTGTCATTCAGTTGCTGCCCCAGACGCCCTGCAGTGGAACCCTGTTCGTGTCGAGCTTGCTCAAGGCGGGCATTAGCCTCACGGACACTGCCCTGATTCCTGTTAAACAAGGGCAGCGGGATGCTGGCGCCCACCAGATACACATCTTCATTGAGTTCTTCATAGCGTTTGATGCCCGCCCGCACGGTAAGGTCCGGTATGCGCTGGGCACGGGCCAGCCCCTGTTCAGCTTCGCGCTGCGTCACTGTGCTGGCCCAGCGCGTCATTTCGGGACTCTCAGGCAGGCGCGCTGCCAGCGCATCTATCGGTGGCAGTTCAGGCAAAGGGTCCCAGTCAGTCTCCGCCTCCGAAAAAAGTGGATGTGCACTGGCCCATGTGGCACTCAGGCGGCTGCGTGCCGTCATCAGGTCTCGCTCGGCCTGCTCGGTATCAAGACGTGCACTCGCCAGAATAATGCCTGCCCGCGTCTCCTCCAGCGGTGACACTTTTCCGGCCTTGACGGTCTCTGCCACCGTACGGTGAGTTTCTTCGGCAAGGGCAATCATGTCGCGGGCCAGTTGTTGCCGGGCTTGCGCAGCCAGCAGTTCGGTGTAGGCCTGATTGACCTCTGCCCGCAACATCGCGCGGGCCAACAGATAGTCCTGCTCGGCGCCTACATAGAGAGCGTTGGCGCTATCACGACGTGCGCCACGCTTGCCGCCGAGCTCAAGCAATTGCCCCATGGCGAGCGTAGTTGTCGGCCCGTCCGTGCCTTGCAGACGATCATTGCCAAAGTTCTCGCGCAACACCTCAATCTCTGGATTGGGCAGCGTGCTGGCCTGCTCTGCACTGCCTTGCAGCGCATGAACCTCGGCCTGCGAGGCCATGAGGCCAGGATTGCGCGTTAGTGCCAGATCCAGCGCCTGTTGCCGCTGCAACACACCGGTGGGTTCTGAAATTTCGGTCGCTCCTGCTGCCGCAAAGGCAGACAACGACCACACCAACAACACGCCATAGCAAGATGGCGCACCGACAATGCGTAAAGACATGACAGTCCTTTTTTACCAATTTAAGAGAAACAAAATCACAGCTGCCATGCAGAAAATGCCGCACAGCAAAGACCAACCGCACAGAAATGCGGCCAGGAGGGAAATATCAAATGAGGAGCAGAATGGTCCGGAAGAACGACAAGGTATGGTTGCGCGATAGCGGCGGAGGTTGCGGTGCCCGCAAAGTGACATGTGAGAAAATGGTATGAATCTGGGTCAGGGCCACAGCAGGAGTAGCGCCCAGCCAAACCTTGGCGGCTTTGACACCCTTGGCAACCGGTGCCGCGACCAGTGCATCGGCCCGCTCCGGGAGATCAAGCACATGATCGGCGTGCGGCTCGGTATCCGTGATTGCGTAGGAAGTTGAGAGGTGCTCACTCTTGTGGTGATGCAGTATCACTTGTCTGTCGCCAGACTCGCTGACGGTTGCCGAAACCTCGTGATGGTCAATCGCCAGCCAGGTCATCAGGGTAATATCGGACAAGCCGACGGCTACCCATATATAGG
>CAYGBB010000478.1:0-1983 GCA_964347985.1 uncultured Moraxellaceae bacterium | reverse complement strand
CCCGCTGCACGCATTAAAAAAACAAAGCTGGAGGCATAGTGCTCACAAAAGCCACGACGGGTCTTGAACAGAAACTCGTCGATACGATTCTCGCCCAGTGCCGGTGGCTCGAGGGTGTAATAGAAACGTTCACTCCTGAACCAGTCGAGCACGTAACGGACATAACGCTGCTCATTGCCGATAAGGCTCATCCAGCGTCTGGCTTGTGCCTTGGCCTGCTCGTTACCTGCTGCGGGAAGGCTTAAGGTTTCCTGTTGCATCAATACCGGGATTTCGTCTGGATCCAGTGCAATTGCCGGATATGAAACAACATCATAAGACAAACGGGAAAAAACCGGTTCGCGAGCGACAAGGCGATAATCACGGGCCAACCCTATCTTGGCTGTTTCCGGCCGCGGCAGGGCCAGTGCAAACAGCCAGGGCTTGTCGGTAGGCTCCAGAATGACCCTGTAACGTACGGCGGGAGATAACTCATTCTCCGCTTGTCGTGACCACTTGGGGCGATAGCTTCCGCCCCAGTCCACCATGCCTGCATATTCGGTAACCAGATCGCTTTGTGTCCATACCGTACCATCAAAACGCGACAGCACCAGCCCGCGCCAGTACAGTTCACTGGATGGCGGCGGCGTGCCCTTGAACTCGACACGAAAGGCCAGGGATGAGGACTGACTGAGCTTAGAAATATCACCAGGACTCATGGTGTCGCTCATGCCGGTCTTGCCGCTACCCTGGGTAAGATTAAGCGACCAAATCGGCGGCAGTCGTGGGAAAAAAACAAATAGAACCAGCATGAGCGGAATCGTCTGCCCAACCATCACACTGGCACGCCAGACGGTACGTTTGAGACTGACGCCTTCTCGCTGTTGTTGAACCAGAAGCGCAGCAACAACCACGACAAGTGCGAGACCGACATACAGGGTCATCAGCAGTGACTGGGAAAAAAGAAACGCCGTCGACAAAATGAAAAAATCGAGAATCGACAAGACAAACACATCACGGGCATTCCTCGACTCAAGCAATTTGAGTGCGGCCGCCATGATAAGAAAAGACACACCGCCCTCTGCCCCCAACAAGGTGCGATGCGAGTAATAGACACCTGCCAGCCCTGCGATGAGCAAAACAAAACGCAGTCCGCCTGATGGTGCCCCGATGTGATGCTCGATAATGGGCATGCGCCAGGCACATGCAAGGACAACAGCCCCCAGCAGCCACACCGGCAATCGGTCATATTGCGGCAATACCACTGCCAGCAGTGCAACGAGTTGCCAGTAGCGTACCTGTGGCGTACCCATCAGGAACGCTCCCGGCCAAACAAGGCCAGTGCCCGCAGGCATTCATCTCGATGCTCCAAGCCGTTGCCCACACCGATTTCCGTACCGGGAAGCCGCAAGCCATACGCACGGTTCTGATGAGACAGCGTCAGCACCCACCAGGCCAGCCGGGAAAGACGCGACTCAATCCCTACCCCTTGCAAGGCATTCCAGTCGAGAATGTCGCTGCCAACTTCTTCACTGGCATAGGTCTTGGTCAACAGCCCCTGCCCCCGGGCCAGATGTTTCCAGGAAACATGAGCGATCGGATCACCCGGTGTGAATGTTTTAAGCCCCTCAAAGTCATCATGGCCACGAGACCGCTGCTTTTCTCCTTCGCCATCCTTGCCGGGGCCAGTCGGCATGAACTCGCTAACCTCCGGGTGCGGATAAACAATGGCCGCCATATCCATGTCCAGCCAGGTCCAGGCACGCAGAAAACCCAATGGATAGGTCGACGAGAGTCGCAGGCGGGACGGACGAAACCATCCCCTCTTCCGGGTTGGCAGCGGCATAGTGACTTCCATGACGCCATGCACCCAGGAAACCGGTAGCACTGTGCCTTCCCACTCGATCAACAGGCTTTCATGATCACGCTGACGAACATCATCCAGACGCAGAATGAACCCGCTATCCTCTCCTGCAAATGCCGGGCGAGCACTGACTGCCGCTA
>CAYGBB010000477.1:0-1985 GCA_964347985.1 uncultured Moraxellaceae bacterium | reverse complement strand
GGGTTGATGAAAAAACCGTGATCGTGAAAGCGCTCTCTGCCGTGCGTGGCCCGGCCACCGTGGCACAGCAGCTTTACGAAGAAACCGCCGACAGTATTGCCGCCCGCGAGCAGCACATGCTGGAACGCAAGACACAGAATCTGGCGCACCCGGATCATCGCCCGAACAAAAAAGAACGGCGACAAACCCACCGTTTTCAGCGCAGTATCCAGGAGTAGCCAGCAAAGCTGTCAGCGCTTTCTATAATTACTGTCAGCATTTTCTATAATTAAAACTTCCCTGCTGCAGGTGCCTGCATGCGCGCTCCTACCTTGCCTGATGCCGCCCGACTGCTTGCCGCCTGCGCCGGCCATGCCTTCCTGCTCTGGCTGGCCCTGACCCAGTTCCGTTTTGCACCGAGCTGGCACACGGTCATCTGGCCGCCGCATGCCTGGGTCTTCAGTCTCTTCCTGCTGGTACCGCTGGCACACTGGCGCTGGCTGGCCCTTGGCCTGGTACTCACCGAAACGGTCACGCACCACCTGATTATCGGAACGCCCTGGAGTGGCGGACTCACGTTCTCCCTCATCAACCTGGTGCAGGCCGGCCTTCCCGCCTACGTGCTCAAACGCCTCGGCTACCGGCCCTTCCAGCACCTTCGCGACCTGATCCTGTTCCTGGTGCTGGTACTGGTAGCGGTCTCGCCGTGGACCTCGCTCGCCGACTGCTACAACAATACTTATTTCTTCGGCACTTCCTGCGACATGGGCATCGCTGTGCAATGGTGGATCACCAATGCCGTCAGCCTGATTACACTGGCCCCGGCCATGGTGCTGCTGGCCGGGCTGCAACACAGTCCCGAACGCAGCCGTTGGCAGGAACACGGCATGGAGGCTGCCACCCTGCTACTGACAACCTGGCTACTCGCACTGTGGATATTCCAGCGCCCGCCCGACAGCAATCCCTTGCTGGTCTCGCTCGCCTATCTCAGCATTCCCGTGCTGATCTGGGCGGCCCTGCGCGTGGGGCCGGCACTCACCGCACTCGGCACCCTCATGGTTACCGCCATTTCAATCCAGGCCACACACGACGGCATGGGGCCTTTCGCCAGCACCGGCATCAGCACCGACATCGCCATCCTGAATCTGCAAACCTTTCTCGGCATGATGGCCGGTTGCAGCCTGCTGGTGTCGGTACTGGCTGAAGACCTGCGCCGCACCGAACGCCTGAGTGCCCTCAAGGAACGCAACATGGAACTCGAGGGCCTGTTGCGCCACGGCAGCCGGCAGATACACAGCCATTTAAGCAATATCGGTCGACAGGCCATGGCGCTGCAGCAGCATGCCGATTCGGCACCGGAAACAATCACCGCCCTTATAACACTGCAAGACCATCGCCAGCGTGCCCTCAAGTTGCTGGCCGCACTGACACAGTATGTGGGGATTGGAGAAAAGCAGGCACAACAACAGCCTGTGGACATGATGCAGATGCTGAACGCGCTGCGCGACGAATATGCCGAAGAACTCAGCCAGTTTTCCGCCCAACTCGAGTTGAACGAATTGCCATCCTGCATGGGCGACCCGGAGCAGCTGCACGAGATTTTTTCACAACTGCTCGACACCGCTATCCGGCATCGCGCACCCGACGTGACGCTGCGCATCCAGATCAAGGCGGAGCGCTACGAAACCCACATCACCTATATTGTCGAGGACAACGGTCGCGGCATCGACGCAGAAGCACAGAAAGTCCTGCTGCAACCCTTTCACCCGGGCGGGGCATCGCTTGAGAACGGTGATATCGGCCTTGCCACGGCCCGCCGTCTGACCGAACTCAATCAGGGCACGATGCGGCTGGCGTCAGCCCCTGGCCTGGGCAGCCGTTTTTACGTCACGCTGCCGCGAGCCGCACAGACCTGACTCATGCAGCAACAGCAGTGCTGAACTCCGTTGTTGCCAACCGCAGAGTCAAGGCATCACCAGGCTGCATCGCCGCCACGCCCTCCGGCG
>CAYGBB010000476.1:0-1991 GCA_964347985.1 uncultured Moraxellaceae bacterium | reverse complement strand
CCAGCACATTTGCCAGACCCCTTAATGGGACCGGATTTCCGCCGACAAGCACCGCCTGCGTCCCTTCGATCTCCACAACATCATCCTGCGCGATATACATGATGCGATCGATGAAAATGACCGGAATGGCGAACTGCGTGCCGCTTGCGCGCACAATCAAGCCATGCTCCGTCGCCAGGGTGAGCGGCACGCGCAGGGTGACCGTGGTGCTCTTGCCAACTGCGGTATCGAGCCGGATATTTCCTCCCAGGGCTGCCAGATTGGTTTGCGCCACGTCCATGCCGACACCGCGTCCGGATATGTCGGTGACGACTTCCCTGGTGGAAAACCCCGGCTTGAGAACAAGGTGGAGCACTTCATCGCGGCTCATTCCATCAAGCTCTTCCTGGCTGGCCAATTGCCGCTCCACTGCGACCGCCGCCACCTTATCGGCATCAATGCCGCATCCGTCATCCTCGACTGAAATCAGCACCTGGTTGCCTTCACTGCGCACCCGGAGAACAAGATGGCCGGCCTTTGGCTTTCCCTGCGCCAGCCGCTCCTCCGGGACTTCGATTCCGTGATCGATCGCATTCCGCACCAGGTGCATCAGCGGGTCATGCAAGCGATCAAGTACGGCGCGGTCCACCGAAATGTCGTCCCCGATAATCTGCAGATCGACCTCCTTGCCAAGATCCCTGGCGGTGTCGCGCACCATGCGCGCCAGCGGGCGCAGCAACGTGGCTGCCGGCATAAGCTGCAATCGCCTCAGGTCGTCATGCAGGGTGGCGCCCAACCGCCCAAGCTGGCCCTGGCTCACCTGCATTGATTTCCTGATTCCCGCCGCCACGCCGCCAAGCGAGGTTATCGCGTCAACCCCGTGAACAAAGAGCTGGCGGATCTCTTCAGGCATATTTCCCGTGTCCGGGCGCTTGAACAGAGGCAATGCGGCAAGCCAGCGCTTCGCCAGCACGCCCATCCTGCCATGCAGCAACCGCACCTTGGCCAATTCGTCGCCCAGGGTTATCTTTATGGCCTGCAGTTCTTCCGCATGATCTTCGATCTCGTTCAGCCTGTCTGTCGCGACACGGAGCATATTCGTCACCTCTCTCGGCATGCTCCGCTGATCACCCTGAGCGGTATGGCGCGTCCGGTTTCCGGCCGGAACAACTTCCCCGTCCGATAGCGCCCGGTCGAGTCTGGCGCACAATTCACCCACTCCGGGCAGCGTTCCCTCACCTTTGACGAATGCCCGCATGGATTCCTGCATGCGATCGAGCGTTTCAAGGCAAAGCGTGACGATGTCCTGGTCAGGCGCCAGATCGTCTTTCTTGAAGGCGCTGAAAATCGACTCGAGGCGATGGCTCATGTCCACAATCGCTTCAATGCCGACTCCTTTGGCGGCGCCCTTGATGTTATGCGCCGCACGGAACATCTCCTGCAGGATCTGCTGACGCTCGTGTTTGCCGTGCTTCTTCTCCAGTTGCAGCAATCCTCCCGTAATTCCCTGGGACAGCTCGCCCAGTTCGATTTCGAAGGTTTCCAGTAACTGGCGTGAAAATTCCGGATCAAGTTCCATCAACGGATTCTTTGAGTGATGTCCAACGGATTTTTTGAGTGATGTCGAACGCAATCAAACCTTGTAAATGCTCACCGTTTCCTGCAGCTTGTCTGCCACGGTTCCCAAATCCCTGGCTGCCAGGCTGGTCTGCTGGGTCGCCGCCGCGACTTGGCGGGCAGCCTTATTGATGTCCGCCATCGCCATGCTGATCTGATCCACGCCCGACGACTCCTGGCGCACTGCCGCAACAATCTGCTGGCTGGCCACCGATGTTTCGTGGATGACCTGGGATAACTTCTGTACGGCTTCGGTGGTGCGTTCCACCAGGCTCATGCCCGCATCCGCCTGCTTGGTGCCTTCTTCCGTCGCCATCACCGCCCGGTCCGTCGCATGCCGGATATCCTCCAGGATTTTCTGCACCTGAAGCGTGGCCTGCTTCGACTGTTCCGCC
>CAYGBB010000475.1:0-1998 GCA_964347985.1 uncultured Moraxellaceae bacterium | reverse complement strand
CTGGTCAGCACGCCAATTCTGGACCTGTGTCGTCGTGATGCCGATTTCATTTATGTAGGCAAGGCACGCTCCAATCATGCTGTTCCCCAGGAAGACATCAATGCCTTGCTGGTCCGACTGGCACAGGAAGGCAAACGCGTCTGTCGCCTGAAGGGTGGCGATCCATTCATATTCGGTCGCGGTGGCGAGGAAATTGAGGAACTGGCCGAGGCGGGTATACCTTTTCAGGTGGTGCCAGGCATTACCGCTGCCAGCGGCTGTTCGGCCTATGCCGGCATCCCGCTGACGCATCGGGACTATGCCCAGTCCGTCCGTTTTGTCACAGGACACCTTAAGGATGGATCTCCAGAACTACCCTGGAGCGAGCTGATTCATGAGCGCCAGACACTGGTTCTGTACATGGGCCTGGTCGGTCTGGATAACATCGCCCGGCAATTGGTAGCACACGGAATGGCGGCGGATATGCCTGTCGCCCTGATTTCCCAGGGCACACGCCCGGATCAGATCGTTGTTACAGGAACGCTCAGTGACATTGCAGGCAAAGTGGCCGAAAGTGGCATACGAGCACCAACACTGACCATCATCGGCCGCGTTGTTGAACTGCGAGAAAAACTCAACTGGTTCAACTAGTATGAAAATACCTTCTCATCAGACCAGATAGTTAGCCATCTTTTCTGTGGGACAGGAGCGACAGGAATGAAGCTTTCATCTTTATTCAATAAGGGTAGCGTGGCACTCGGGGCAATCCTGTTGCTCCTGCTGACCGGAATGCCTCTGACATATGCTCAGGATGCTGCATCATTGCAGGCGCATCATACGGCCCTGCGCGAGAAGCTTGCCAGGAACCAGTTTCAGCGTCCGCTCCATCTTGAGTCCCGTGAGTCCTCAGGTTATTTGGGGGGGTCTGTCTACGCGGAGGTTGATACCCCCTTTGATGCGGCGGGCCCGGCGCTGCAAAAACTCGCAAACTGGTGCGACATACTGATTCTTCATCAGAATGTGAAGCAATGCCTGACCTCTACAACAAAGGCGGGTGACATGCTGACCGTAAATCTTGGGCGCAAACATGAACAGCACGTGTCCCATAGCTATCCGGTCAAATTTCATTACACCGTACTGGTGGCCCGATCCGACTATATGCGCGTGATGCTACACGCTGAAAAAGGTCCGATGAGCACCAAAGACTACCGCATACTGCTTGAGGCCATACCAATCGATGGCAAACGCAGCTTTATGCATCTGACATACTCCTACAGCTATGGCACTGCAGCGAAACTGGCCATGAAGGGATACCTGGCAACAATAGGAAACGACAAGGTTGGGTTCACTGTTTCCAAGCGCATGAGTAATGGCAATGTGGTGTACGTGGATGGCATGCGTGGCGTTGTCGAGCGCAATACGATGCGGTACTACTTGGCTATAGACGCTTTTCTAGGCTCGCGGTTAGTGCCTGCCGCAATGCAGACAGAAAAACGCCTTAACGACTGGTACACCGGTTCGGAGCGATATTCGCGCCAGCTTCATGAACTTGATCGTGCTGAATATCTCACGATGAAGCGCAAGGAAATTCATCGACAGCGTACAAGCCAATCGGTTCCGGCATCATTATGAGGTTCGTGGCTGGTAGAGGGCGTAATGTCTCATGACCGGGTAGAAGCGCCGTACTTGAGTCGTACGGCGGCATTGATTTTCGGGCACCGCTCCTGGAGCTCAAAGAGAGCCAGGAACAGTTAATGGCGCCGAACTCTGCTACCACCCCGGTCGGTGCAATAAAGCCGACACCAGTGGCAATCTAGAGATTGTAGCCCAGCCGTTAAAAGGACCAGCCATCCCTCAGGGTAGCTGTGCCGGAGGCTTTTACGCCCCACCAAGCCCGCATTCTCGGGGGTGACTGGGGGGGAGAGGCATAGTATTAGTGATATCCATTTGTAATGTAGGGAATTATTGCCGATATATCTAAAATAAAAAAATATACCTGCTGGACTCCAAAAACGGACA
>CAYGBB010000474.1:0-2000 GCA_964347985.1 uncultured Moraxellaceae bacterium | reverse complement strand
ACAAGCAAAAAGCCCGTCCTTTGTGACGGGCTTTTTGCTTTTTGGCGTTCGGGGGGGCGTAAGAGCAGGTCAATGCGGTGACAGATCAATGCGGTGGGTAATTAACCTGCATGCTCGGCAGTTTTCAGGTTTTTAGCGCTTGAGTACACCGTATTCCACTATCATGGCTGTGTCGGGAGTGGGGGGCGTGCATGCGAGTATTACAATTACTGTCTGATGGGCTCTTTCATTCTGGGGAGGCGCTTGGTGTTGAACTGGGCGTGTCGAGGACGGCTATATGGAAGCAGATTTCCCGATGGCGCAAGAAGGGACTGAATATTGATGTCGTACACGGGAAAGGCTATCGCTGGAGGAGTCCCTTGGAATGGTGGTCCGCTGAAAAACTGCTGCAGCATATGCAGCCTGAAACCCGACGAATTGTTACGGACCTTCAGATACTGCAAGTTACCGATTCCACAAACACAGTAATTTATGAGCAATTACGCAAAAATGGTCGGTCCGGTTCGGTATGTTTGGCAGAAGAGCAGACAACAGGGCGCGGTCGCCGTGGTCGCGAATGGGTTTCGTCCTTGGGTTCAGGGCTTACGGGCTCCATTGGCTGGTGCTTTGATCAGGGCGTGGCGGCGCTTGAGGGCTTAAGCCTTGCGATTGGTTTGTCGGTGGTGAGGGCGTTAAAACGATATGGGCTTGAAGAGGCGGGCCTTAAGTGGCCGAACGATATCATGCTGGGCTCAGCAAAGCTGGGCGGGATATTGATTGAGCTTCAGGTCGATGGGGATGGTCGTTGCCTGGTTGTGGTAGGGATCGGGTTGAATATTGCAGTGCCCGGGGAGTTGGACGCGCAATTGAATCGGCCTGTTACAGATGTTTCACGTGCCATCGGCAGCAAAGTAATTGAACGAAACAGGCTGGGTGCATATGTGATTGAAGAGGCACTCCTGATGTTAAAAAACTATCGGCCAGGCAGTTTTGCTGAACTGCATGAAGAATGGTGCCGCTATGATGTATTGGCAGGGCAAAGTATTGAGATTGAGGGCGGTCAAGAAACAATTCGAGGAAGGGCTCTCGGTGTGGATATTCATGGGGCTCTACTGATAGATACGCCATCGGGCATGCAGGCTATCAGTAGTGGTGAGGTTTCGCTTCGGGGGATATGAGACGGTCATGATCGGGTATTTTGATGCTGGCAATACTCGCCTGAAGATGTGGGTTTGTAACTCGGCAGGGGCAGTAGTCAATTCTGCTGTGGTGAGTCATCACGGCGACCTGTATGAGGCGATTCATCATTTGGCAGCAAGGATCAAGGAGCGTCCTGGGATCATGCGGGGCACGACTGTCCTGGGTCCGACGTTAGAGCGGGCGTTAGCCGAGGCAATAAAAGGTGTGTGGGGGTGTACGATTGAGTTTGCCAGAACACAATACCGGCAGTGTGGGGTTGTGAATGCCTATGGAAGCCAGTACGCAACGCTGGGAACGGATCGGTGGCTTGCCCTGCTGGGGTACGGGGAAATTCCGGCAGAAAGAACCCATGCCTGTGTGGTTGATTGTGGAACTGCTGTCACAGTGGATATTCTTTGCGTGGATGGTCAGCATAAAGGCGGCTACATTGTGCCTGGCTTGACCATGATGGCGGCGGCACTACAGCAGAACACGAGCGGGGTCCGCTATGAGGCCCTTGATCAAGATGGAGTTGTGCCAGGGAAGAGCACGGCTGAGGCGGTAATCCATGGTGCGATGAAGTCCATCACTGCCTTGATAGATGGCACTGTCATGGACTCAAATGCAGATCTGGTGCTGACGGGAGGGGATGCATTACGTATAGCCCCGTTTTTGCATGTGCCGTACAGGCATGAGCCTTTGCTTTTGTTAAAGGGCCTGCAGCGTTACTTTGCAGAAGCTGGTATAACCTGAAATGCTTATAAGTATGTGTATGGTGCTTGGGAGAGGCGCATGCCCTGGATATTTCTTTGTCTCATGCTGACAAATGCAGCCTATTTTGG
>CAYGBB010000473.1:0-2000 GCA_964347985.1 uncultured Moraxellaceae bacterium | reverse complement strand
TGTCCTTCTACGGCATGTCGACCTTCGAAGGCCCGATGATGTCGATCAAGACGGTTAACGCGCTGTCGCACTACACCGACTGGACCATCGGCCATGTGCATTCGGGTGCGCTGGGCTGGGTGGCGATGATCGCGATCGGCTGCACCTACTACCTGATTCCGCGACTGTACGGCAAGAGCGAGATGTACTCCGTGCGCCTGATTACCAGCCACTTCTGGCTGGCGACCATCGGTGTCGTGCTCTACATTGCCGCGCTGTGGATCGCCGGCGTGCAACAGGGCCTGATGTGGCGCGACTTCAACGTCGATGGCACCCTCAAGTGGGCGTTCATCGAGTCGGTCAAGGCTTCGGTGCCGTACTGGATCATCCGTGTCGTGGGCGGTGTGCTTTTCCTCACCGGCATGTGCATCATGGCTTACAACATGTTCATGACCATGGCGGGCAGCCGCGCGGTCGATGACGCGCCGGTGCTCGCGCCGGCCCATGCTCACTGAGCGCAACCCACCCATTCCAAGGAGTCAGTAAATCATGTTGACCCATGAGCAGATAGAAAAGAATGTGGGATGGTTCGTCGTGCTGACCGTGCTGGTGGTCAGCGTGGCCGGACTGGTGGAAATCGTGCCGCTGTTCTTCCAGACTTCGACGACATCGCCGAAGGGCCCCAACGGCATCGAACTGGCCAAGCCCTACGAGCCGCTGCGCCTCGCCGGCCGCGACATTTATATCCGCGAAGGCTGCTTCAACTGCCACTCGCAGATGATCCGTCCGTTCCGCGCCGAAACCGAGCGCTACGGCCATTATTCCGTGGCCGGCGAGTTCGTCTATGACCATCCCTTCCAGTGGGGCTCCAAGCGCACCGGGCCGGATCTGGCGCGTGTCGGCGGCCGTTACTCGGACCAGTGGCATCGCATCCACCTGCTGAATCCGCGCGACGTGGTGCCCGAGTCGAACATGCCGGCCTACTACTGGCTGGATCGGCCGCTCAAGGAACCGGACATCAAGACCAAGATGGAGCGCCTGCGCATGGTCGGCGTGCCCTACACCGACGCGGAAATCGCCGGTGCCGACAAGGCCGTTGCCGACAAGACCGAGCTCGATGCGCTTGTCGCTTACCTGCAGGGCATGGGTACGGCGCTCAAGCAGACCCGCTGATAACGGCAAGGGTAACCGACTTCATGGACATAAACGACCTGCGTGCGATGGTGACGGTGCTGTCGTTCCTCGCTTTTATCGGCATCGTCTGGTGGGCCTACTCCAGCAGACGCAAGGCGGCCTACGACGAGGCCGCACGGATGCCGCTTGACGACGACGACATGCCCGCGCACGAACGCCGCAGCGCCGGACAAACGAATCACTGAAAGGATTGCGACATGGACTTCAAGAACACGAGCGATTTCGTCAGCGGCTTCTGGAATCTCTGGGTGATAGGCGTCACGCTGGCGAGCATTATCGGCTGCGGCGTTTTCCTGCTCATCCAGGACAAGGCCAAGACGAATGCCGGCAACACCACCGGCCATGTTTGGGACGAGACCCTGCAGGAATACAGCAACCCGCTGCCGAACTGGTGGCGCTGGCTGTTCTACCTCACCATCGTTTTCTCGCTGGTGTATCTGGCGCTGTATCCCGGCCTCGGCAACTTCGGTGGCGCATGGAACTGGAGCGCGCGCGGCCAGTTTGAAAAGGAAATGGCCGATGCCAACGCGAAGACGGCACCCCTGTTCGACAAGTACCGCAAGATGGACGTGATGGCTGTTGCCGCAGACCCGCAGGCGAAGGAGATGGGCTACCGCCTGTTCCAGAACTACTGCGCGCAGTGTCATGGCGCGGACGCACAGGGCAGCAAGGGCTTCCCCAATCTCGCCGACGGACACTGGCTGTGGGGCGGCACGCCCGAGAAAATCAGCGAGACCATCAAGGGCGGCCGCACCGGCGTGATGACGCCGAAGGGCACCAAGCCCGACATGGATGCCGAGCAGATCAAGGATGTCGTGCATTACACC
>CAYGBB010000472.1:0-2003 GCA_964347985.1 uncultured Moraxellaceae bacterium | reverse complement strand
GAAAAAACCCGCCGTTATGGCGGGTTTTTTCTTGAGTCATCAGTACGTGGTCAGGCAGCGCTCTTGCGGCTGCGTGCCTTGGGCTTCACTTTCAGTACCGGTGCCTTGACGGTGTCGGCGGTAGTGTCGGCAGTGATGGCATCGAGGGTGCCGTCCTTGAACTCGGCGGCAATTTTCTCGGCCAGCTCCTTGTACTGCGCCTTCAGCTCGTCCTTGCGCTCCGGGTCCCAGTTGATCTTGTCGAGGTCACCCTTGTAGTGGCGGATGACGCGCTCGTCCATCACCTTGGTCCACCAGCCCGGAATGTAGGCGGGCAGCAGCATGGAGGCGTAGCCACCCGGCAGCTGGGGGGCTTCGGGGAAGTCACGCAGCGCCTGGAAGCTGCGCGACGGGAAGGCGTGGTGATCGGAGTGGCGCTGCAGCTGGTACAGCACGAGGTTGGTAACAACGTAGTTGCTGTTCCAGCTGTGTTCGGGCTGGGTGCGCTCGTACTTGCCGTTCTCGTCCTTTTCGCGCAGCAGGCCGTAATGCTCGATGTAGTTGATCACTTCGAGCAGGCTGGCGCCGTAGGCACCCTGGGCAAGCATGAAGGGTACGGCACGCGGGCCGCTGACCAGTACGTTGGCGGCGAGGAAACCGGCGCTGATGGCCCAGCCCTGCAGCAGTTCGTTTTCCAGGCACCAGAAGCTCTTGCCCTTGCGCTCAAGACGCTTGGTTTCGATCTCGACGGCGGACTTGAAGCCACCGATCACGGTGCGCGGCAGGAACTTCCAGAACGATTCACCCATGCGGCTGGAGGCGGGATCTTCCGGTGTGGACACGCGCTTGTGGTGGCCGAAGTTATGTTCCACCGCAAAGTGGGTATAGAACGTCGGGGCCAGGGCCAGCATGGCGCCGATGCGGTTGTCGCGCTCGTGCTTGTGACCGAGTTCGTGGCCGGTGACGATGGCGATGCCGTTCAGGGCGCCGACCGAGACGGTCAGGCCGATGCGGTCGGACATGGGCACGTTGTCGCGGGTGGCCAGGTAGCAGCCCAGCATAGTCATGATGTACTGGGAAGGAATGAAGGCCTTGGTGATGATGTTGTAGTACGGATCATTCTCGAGATCCGCGATGGCATCATCAGGCGGGTTGCTGGTGTCTTCGCCGATCAGGCGGTCAAGGGCAGGGATGACGCCATGCACAAGCGCGGGGCCGGTCCAGGCGAGGGCGCGCAGCCTCTTTGGCGCGATGGCATAGGCGGACATGGCGGCAATCCCGATGACAGGCAGGGCAGGGCTCAGCAGCCACTTGTAGCGCTTGGGATCTTTCCACTTGCTCCCTTTTTTCTGGCTGGTCTGCAGTAGCTCATCAGGGGTCTTGGCATTCATTTTAGTTACCTGAACTATTGTTGACATTGGATAGTGTCATCATGAGTGCAGATGCAGGGGCGGACCAGTTGTCAAAAGCCGGATAATCTATGTGGAAAACCGGGATTGCCCATTTTTGTCCTTCTGCATTTCAAGGAACTGGTTTTTGGGCATTGGCTTTATCGTGCGCGCAGAGGTAGCGTTGCTTGCTGGTCGGGGCTTGTTTATCCGGCAGTCTTTCCGCATCTGGACAGGGCATCGGGACTAGACATACGAACAACGCATCAGGACAGTGCATGGGATATCTCGTTTTCAAATACGCCGTTACCGCAGGCCTTGTGGTGATGATTTCGGAACTGGCCAAACGCAGTGACAAGATCGGCGCACTCATTGCGTCGTTGCCGCTGGTCACCGTACTGACCCTCATCTGGCTTCATGTTGAAAATCAGCCTGTTACCAGGATCAGCAACCATGCCTGGTACACCTTCTGGTATGTGCTGCCCACCTTGCCGATGTTCCTGCTGTTTCCCTGGTTGTTGCCTCGATGGGGGTTCTGGCCAGCGCTGTTGACCAGTCTGGTCTTTACGGCGCTTCTCTTTGGATTGTTTGCCGTGGTGATGCGCAAGTTTGGCATTCAGTTGATGCCCTGACTTC
>CAYGBB010000471.1:0-2014 GCA_964347985.1 uncultured Moraxellaceae bacterium | reverse complement strand
CAATAATTCACTGTTCAACCAGTTCATGTGCGGTATGCGGCGCGGAAGATGGCTTGCGCTTTTCTGTTGTCCGGTAGGGCAACGGGCTGCACCAGCCAGTGAGGAAGCGGAGTTCGCCCTTGGGCCAGGTGCGTGCCTCGGGGTAGGCGGTGGCCAGTCGGGCATAGCCATCCGTGGTGGTGATCGACTCGTGCGCGGCCCATTCACGGACAACGCTGATGTTCTCGCCAGTTCCGCAGAGCAGGGCGCACCACGTGTGGCGCAGGCTGTGCGGGGAGTGCCCGTCGATCGTAACGCCAGCGGCCTCGCAAATGCGGTGCAGGCCCTTCCGGTTGTTCGTGTGGTTGATCGCCGGCATCGGCCTGACCCAACCTAGCTCGATCGCTTCAGCAGCGACATGCCGAGGCACGATGCGGTCCTTCTTGCCCTTGCCCATGCGGATAATGATGACGCCACCGCGCTCCTCCCACGAGGACACGTCACTGGCCCGCATGCCGAAGTAGAGTTGGAGGACGAGGCGAGGATGGTAGGCGTGCTCAGTCTGGGACAGGAGCCGGCGGCATTCCTCGACGGTGAAGATGGGCTTCACCACCTTGGGCTGACGGACCCCCTTGACCGAGAGAAAGGGATCGATCGTTAGCTTATCCTCGGCCATCAGCCACTTGGCGTACGCGCGGAGGATCTTCAGGTTATGGTTCACGGTGCGGGGCGAGACGTCACGGGCGGCGACCTTGGCCAGCCACTCACGGGCTTGGTCCTTGGCGCCAGGTGCGGCGAGGTCCGTGATGATCGAGGCGGCGTCCAGGAGCATGCGCTTCGTGGCGCGGATGTGCTGCGGGTTGAACCCCAGGCGGGTCTTCTCAGCGAGGTACTTGGCCAAGTGGAGGCCGAACGGAAGTGCTCCAATCTGCACCAAGTTGAGCTGGAGGCGGGCCTTCTCGTCGAGACACCACTTCTCAGCGGCCTCGAAGTTAGGGAAGACCCGGGCTTGGTAGCCAGCGCCCTTACGGACGCGGGCCAGCTTGCCGCCGCTGTGGTGGTCGGTGATCGAGTAGCCGACGTGCTTACCCATGGGTCAACCGTACGTCACGCGTGGCGACTGAATCGTCTCGATCCCATCGTACTCGTCGATCTCATAGGCGACCTCTGGCACGTCGACCACGCGCAGATCGGCACATTGCCCGTTCGCGGCCTGTCCAAGCTCTTCCACTACGGCGACCAAGATCGGGTTCGATCGGTCGCGCGGGCGGGTGTCTAGGACGTGCAGCCCGTCTGGAGTGAACGCGATCCAGGACGTCTGTGGGTTCTCCCGAAAGCGGGCCAGGTCCTGGGCGACAGCACTCCCCTTATTGCCGTAAAACTCCGCTACAGGGGTGGCGTTCCCTAGGCCGCGCTCGTAGCACAGCAGGGCCGCTTGCGGGCTCAGGCTATACCCGCCGTAGCACTTATTGAGGACGAACTTCATTGGTGTTCCTTCGGTGCACATTCCGGTGCAGTTTCGGCCCATACGGTGCACTTCTGGGTGCACTTCTGGCGATCTGTGGTGGTGAAGCTGGATCTATCGTACGCTATTCTGCCGCTGCGACACGGCAAGACAAATCCGGCCCAGGGGCGGCCGGAAGTGCGTCTTTTACCGTATAGCGTACGGGAGAATGATGGTGCGCCCGCTGGGACTCGAACCCAGGACCAACGGATTAAAAGGCATGTTGCGATCTGATGCATGCGGTGTCAAGGGCTGGACTTGCGGGGATTTGGTTCAGATTTGGGTGCAGATTGGCGAGTTGCCGCGGCGGGCGCTGCCTTTGCCGTTGCGGGCGGTCATGGGGCGCCGTTGCGATGTTGGGTGGCTATGGCCCGCGCTATCTTGGCGTTGGTGGAGACGATGTAACACACCAGTAAGATTTGTGCAGACAGAAGCACGGCCTGCGTGAGCGCGATGATGATAGCGCCTGTGCGGTCACCCATTCTCCCCTCCCGCCACCTTGGCGCCGTCAGTCGGGGGCGGGGGAAGCGG
>CAYGBB010000470.1:0-2014 GCA_964347985.1 uncultured Moraxellaceae bacterium | reverse complement strand
CTTCAATGGTGAGTGAGTGTCCGACCGTGTTCCACGGGAAGGTTTCAAACTCCCACGGCAGACCATCACCGTGGATAATTGAATCGGGGTGGTACTGGATGCCGGTCGTCTCTGAAAGCACCACGCTTCCACCAGATGTCCTCGCCTCCACAATTATTTCATATTGAGCAGAGTGATTCTCGTTGTTACCGCCATCGGCGCGGACATAGCCCTGGGCCTGATAGGTGGTGCCGAGCTTGACCCCATCGTATTCCTTGTAGGTTTCACGCCATGTCGTGACATTCGCGGCGTCGATATTACTCAGCACATTTGCTCCGGTAACTGCCAGCGCCTCGGCGGTTTTTACCAGCTTGGCGCTGCCGTCATCCGTCCATCCAGTCGGCACCAGTCCTGCCGTTCCTGCCTCAAAACTAGATTGATCCGGTGCCGGGGTGCCGATGATGTTGACGAAGGCCGCATCAACCCCGGACGGCTGCTTGCAAAGGAACAGGCCCGGCGAGGCCGTGGTGATCGGCGCATTGAGCTGCAGCCCGCCAGTGATCGGGGTCAGCGGCTGCTTGAGCCGGTCGAAGTGCGGCATCGCTGACATGGTGAACTTCAACCCGCCTTCATCGAACTGGACATTGTCAGGGGCGTCAAGGAATCCAATCCAGCATCGCTTGAAATCAGCGAATGCCGCCGAGCCGTTGCCGATCCAGACATTCACAGAAAACTGGAACGCCGTGCGGATGTTCGCGGCGATGAGCGCGGTCACGGCCTCGCCGTGGTCAAGAACCGTGAACGAAAGCGGGGGGTATTCCGTGGTGCTGTTCAGATCGTCGATCACCTGGTCTCCGATGGAGAAGTTCGTCGGGTCAAGGTATGGCAGGACATTTGCCGCGCTGCCAGGAATGCCGGTGATTCCGCCGGTGGTGAAGTAGGCCGATGCGGTGCCCGTGACCATGTTGCGGATCTCGACCACCACCCCGTCCCGCGCTGCGCCCTCTGTGCCGGGTTCTTCACTCAGCTCCAGTGCCATGGTGTAGGACTGTGTACCAGGGATAGCCTCGATCCCGTCATTATCCTGGCGGATCACGCCGGTCAGCGTGCGGTCATTTGTCCAATCGGATTGATTGCGCCAGATGGAAAACTGCGCGCCGCCTTTCACCGCCAAGTAAAACAGCCTCGCCCGGGCCTTGAGGTACATGTCGAACAGGCTGGTTTTCGTTTTGAAGTGGCGCACCGCGGCGGAAAGGTTCGGGCCGCTGACCTTCCCGCTTTCTGCTGTGCGGGTGATGTTGACCCACGCCGAATCCACATCGAACTCGGTCATAAATGTGCCGCCGCTGATGGAGTCCTGGTAGTCCACCGAGTGCGAAACATGCAGCTCGTCGAAATAAATCAGTGTCGTTGCGGCCGCGCTCGATTCAACGAACAGGGTCACACGCAGCGACACCGCCCCGCCAGGAATGCCGGAGCCGGCATTGAACGGGCCAGCCGAGATGATCGAGTCACCGGACGGAAGCTGGAGCGCGGTGAAGTCGCTGGTGAACTCTGACCCAACCAGAGCGCCACCGCCATCTCGCCATGAAAGCCGCGCCTGAAAGACTGTGCCAGTCGCCGCGCTGGTGCCGTTCATCCAGCCGTACAGGTAATACCCGTCCGTGCCGGTGTCGGTGAATTTGGCAATGGGGATATTTTGATAGACCGTCGCATCATCGCCGCCGGCCGCCTCGACCTTCAGCGAATAGGTTCCCGATTTCGCCCAGCTCGTTGACCTGGCCGCCGTTGCCGCCCCGGTCAGCGTGATGTTCCACTCCGCGCCCAGCGCCGTCTCAAAACCGCCGTTGGTCAGCACCTGGCCGAAAGCCGGGTAGAGAATGAGGGGCTGGCGGGACTTGAAGCCCCGGCCGGTGGGCAAGCTCACGGAACATTCATCCTTTGAGTAACTCTCGATTTGCTATCTTTTCCACGAGACCGGCCTTTTGCCACCCGATCATCCACGTTCATTTTATTTGTGCCAAGAAAAAGATGC
>CAYGBB010000469.1:0-2019 GCA_964347985.1 uncultured Moraxellaceae bacterium | reverse complement strand
GCCTCGATGTGCCCCCGCCCTTCAATGAGGCGGAGCGGGTGGCGGCACTGGTGTTGCGATGGATGCGAACGGGGAATGTGCAGTGAGCGGGTTCCTTGCGGTTTTATTGCTCTGGTTGCTGTGGTTTTCTTATCGGTATGCATGGTGGCGTGCGGCAGTGGATTATCGCCATCCGCGTATTCTCATGTATCACATGGTCAGCCCGCATCGCAAAGGTGCAAAGTTTAACGGGCTGCGTGTCACGCCAGAAAGGTTTGAAGCGCAGCTTGCCTTCATGAAACGTGAAGGCTGGCATTTTTTCACGATCAGCGAGTTGTGGCGGAAATGGGATTCCTTGCCAGAAAAAAGCGTGGCCATCACGTTTGATGACGGCTATGCCGACAACCTGCACAACGTGCTGCCGCTGCTCGAAAAGCATGATGCCAATGCCACCATCTACATGGTGGTCGATCGACATGACCGGGACTGGTCAACGCACAAGAAAGCCCATCACAACACGGGCGAACTGGCGCGCGAGCCAAAACTGACGGATGAAGAGATGCGGCAGCTGGTCAGTAGTGGCCGTATCGAGATTGCCTCGCATACGCTGACCCATATCAACATGGCGACGACTGCCCGTGATGACAAACGTCACGAACTTGAGCAGGCGCGTGAGCAACTTGAAAAAGAGTGTGGCCTGCCGGTGCACAGCTTTGCCTATCCCTTCGGGATTTTTGGCGATGAGGATGTGCAACTGGTGCGGGAGTGCGGCTATGAGACAGCGGTGACCACCATTGACGGGATTGATCTGCATGAGCCGCGACCCGATCCCCTGCGCTTGAAGCGCATCAAGGTCAGCGGCAAGGATAATCAGCTGGCCTTTGTGATGCGCTTGCGGGGCGGTAAGCGGGGATGGCGAAAATGAGTGCCGTGAAGGTATGGGTACTCAGTGATGGCGCGCCTGGCCACCTGAGCCAGAGTCGCGGCATTGTGGATGCGCTGGCCACGCGTTGTGATGTGCAGGTGACCACAATCATGTTGCGTGTGCGCAGTTCGGTCTGGAAGCGTCTGGGGCGATTGCTGCTGCCCGTCATCAGTAATCAGCAGGCATGGCTGTCCCGGACCTATGACATTGATGTGCCCGCCGGCACGCCACAACTGATTGTGTCCTCTGGCGCCAATACCTTGCTCGCCAATGCGCTGCTGGCACGCCAGACCGGTGCCGTGAATGTTTACAGTGGCACACTCAAGGGCTATGCGGCGTCAGCCTATCGGTGCGTGTTTACCGTGGTGCCGCTTGGGGCCGGAAACAATCATGTTTTGCCCTTGCCGCCGGTGCCAGGTGAGCTGACCAGGGCATTGCCGTTTGTGATGACGGGGGTGCGTCGCATTGCAGTGCTGGTCGGGGGGGATGGTGCTGGCTATGTTTATACGCCGGAGGACTGGCGACAGTTCGCCCGATCATTGACGCAATTGGCGGAGCGGCATCAGGCCCGCTTGCTGCTGACAACGTCGCGGCGTACGGGTGTCGAGGCTGAAGGCCTGTTACGTGAACATATTCCATTGGCCCTGCTGGCGGATGCAGTGTGGTGGTCAGATGCTCCCCGCGCCGTTGTGCGGGATTTTCTGGCGGCATCCAGCGGGGTGGTGGTGACCGAGGACAGTCTGACCATGGTGGCGGAAAGTATTTACTCGGCACGGCCGGTGATTGCGGTATCTCCGCCGGCGGCCACGCCCAACCGTAATGATGCAGCGGCGCTGGCGGCATATGTCGAGCGTGGCCTGCTCATGCGCTGTGGAGTGGGCAGTCTGGCAGATGCGACGCTTGATGCGTCGGCGCCGGTAATTCCGGATGTGCAGGCGGAGATTGCCGGTGTGCTTATGCCGCTCTTGTCGGAGTGCGGACAATGAAGAATGTTCTGTTCTGGGGGCGTTACGGCAACTACGGCCCGGACTATCCGCGCAATCGCGTCATCGAGTCCGTCATGCGCGAGCTTGGCTGCAGTGTCAGCCGTTTTTTGCCGGTGCTTTCTCCGCTGG
>CAYGBB010000468.1:0-2019 GCA_964347985.1 uncultured Moraxellaceae bacterium | reverse complement strand
TGACGATGTGCTGGTCGTTGGCATCGGGCGAGGTGAGGTTGCCCAGCTCCAGCAACTGCTCGAAATTGCTGACGTACTGCTTGCTGATGGCATCGGTGGCGTTGGCACCCTCGATGGCACGGGCCAGCCGGTAAAACTCGATGGTATAGCGATGGAGATCCTCGGGATTGGCCACCACACGGCGGATCTGGCGGCCCCGCAGGGACTGCTGCAGGTTTTCTTCCCACTCGGTATGGAAAGGCTGCGCCGATGCCACGACCACCTCGTCCTTGCCGATCTGAACCGCAAGAATGCTGTGCCGTTCGGCAAAGGGGTAGGACATGACCGCGGTGACATCGCCGGAACGGATTTTCAGCGGATCGATATGAAACACGGCCTGGCCGGATTTCTCGGCCAGCCAGGCGGTGAGCACATCCAGGTTGAGCTTGCCGCCGGTTACGCCGGCATCGTCAAAGTCGAAATGCGCGAGCACCTGCAAGGGATGCCAGTTGAGCTGGTCGCGGGTACGCGGCGTGGTAGACGCCAGATTGAGATCGCGCTGACTCAGCCGGCCATCCTTGAGCAGCTCGTCCAGACACCAGCGCAGGTCGATGCGAAAGGAAAAGGGCACCTTGCCGGCCGATTTGGCCACGGGCTTATCCTGTGATTTTTCTACGGGCTTGTTCATGTTGTGTGGCCCCGGGGTAATGCCGTCGACTATAACGCCTGTCGTCGCCCTTGTAATTCCCGCCACTCGCCTTATCTTGTGTGCATCGGTAACCAGTGAAGGACACCACCATGCGCCACATTCTTGCAGCCCTGCTCGCCCTTGCCACCCTGGCACTGAGCGGTTGCGGCTATAACACCATGCAGGCCCAGGACGAATCCATTAACGCGGCCTGGTCCGAAGTGCTCAACCAGTACCAGCGCCGGGCCGATCTGGTGCCCAATCTGGTCAATGTCGTCAAAGGCTATGCCGCCCATGAGGCCGGTGTACTCATCGCGGTCACCAATGCCCGTGCCGGCGTGGGCAGCATCAAGGCCGATGCCTCGCTGCTGAACGACGAGGCTGCCTTCCAGAAATTCCAGGCGGCCCAGGGTGAAATGAGTTCGGCGCTCTCCCGCCTGCTGGTGGTGGCCGAGAACTACCCGCAGCTCAAGGCCGATGCCAATTTCCGCGACCTGCAGGCGCAGCTGGAAGGCACGGAAAACCGCATTACCGTGGCCCGCAAGCGCTACATCGAGGAAGTGCAGGCCTACAACACCACCGTGCGCTCCTTCCCGTCCAACTTCACCGCCATGGCCTTCGGCATGAAAACGCGCCCGAACTTCACCGTGCAAAACGAGGCCGCCATCTCGGCGCCGCCCGTGGTGGATTTCAGCGCACCGTCTGTTCCGGCTCCTGCTGCGCCAGCACAAACCCCAGCGCCAGCACCGGCTCCCGCGGCAGCCCAGTAAGCTGTCTATGCTGATTCAGGCGGGCATCACGTTGCGTGCCCGCCTGATTGCCACTCTGGATTGCCCATGCGTCTGATCACCCTGCTACTTGCGAGCCTGCTCTGGCTGCCCACCCTGGTCGTGGCCGCCGAGGGGGATCTGCTTCCGGTGCCTGCCCTGACCGCCCCGGTCACGGATCAGGCCGACCTGTTGCCGCCCGCCGAAGAAGCCGCCCTCAATGCCCGTCTGACGGCTTTTTCCAGTGAAAAGGGCAGCCAGATTGCCGTCCTCATTGTGCCCACCACCCAGCCGGAGGACATCTTCAGCTACAGCTTCCGGGTGGCGGATACGTGGAAACTCGGTCGCAAGGGCGTGGATGACGGCGTGCTGCTGGTTATCGCCGTCAAGGATCGCAAGACCCACCTGCAGATTGGTTACGGACTGGAAGGCGCCATTCCGGATGCCCGCTCCAAGCAGATCCTGCAGGACATCATTCGCCCCCGTTTTCAGGCCGGCGACTTTCCCGGTGGCGTGAATGCCGGGGTGGATGCCCTGATCAAGCTGATCAATGGCGAGGCCTTGCCCGCCCCCGTCGTGCAGAAT
>CAYGBB010000467.1:0-2025 GCA_964347985.1 uncultured Moraxellaceae bacterium | reverse complement strand
CCTCACGCTGAGCAGCGCCAGGGTCACACCCAGAATGGGGCGAATCACCGCATCCGGCAAGTGCGAGGACAGCAAGGTACCAATGATGATGGTGGGCAGGGAGCCGATCAGGAGGTACATGAGCAGTGTGCTGTCCACATTGCCCATCTGCATATGGCCAAGCCCTGCGATCAGGGTCAGCACCACGGCATGGGCAACATCGGTCCCGATGATCTGGATGGTGCTGAGGCGCGGGTACAGCGTGAGCAGCACGACGGCCCCAAAAGCGCCGGCACCAACGGAAGACAGGGTCACCAGAACCCCCAGTGTCAGACCCATGAAGATGGTGCAGGCCATGGTGTGACGATCGATGAACTGGCGCAGATGGTTTTGCAGCGGGCTGGCATCATGCAGTTTTTGCAACTGCTTGCGGAAGATCAGCGAGCCGGCTGTCAGCAGCAGCATAAAGCCGAGAGCGCTCGTCAGGACAGGCTTGTAGGCATTGGCGTCACCAAACAGGGTCTTGAGGGCCCACAGGGTGAGCAGGGCGGCAGGAATGCTGCCGACAGAAAGCCAGAGCACCACCGACCAGTTGATGTTGCGCTTGATGATGTGAACGGTCGTGCCACCGGATTTGGTCATCGAGGCATAAAGCAGGTCAGTCCCTATGGCGGTATGCAGCGGCACACCCATCATGGTGAGCAGGGGCGTCATCAGGGAGCCGCCGCCAACGCCGGTCAGGCCCACACAAAAGCCGACAAGGGCGCCCGCCAGAATGAAGTTCAACCCCTCTGTCATGGTTTGACTCTCTTTGGGCGTGGGGCTGGCCAGGCAGCAGACTTTTGAGTTGGCAAGCTTAAAGGGCGTGGACTATGCTCCAAAGTGATATTTTGCACTAAGGTTATAGCCAAATCGTCGGAACCTTGGTGCGCTCTGCCGTGTGGTGGCCGCGTGTCAAAGCGGGAGGGATCATGAAGCTGCAGCAGTTACGCTACATCTGGGAAGTGGCTCATCACGAACTCAATGTGTCCCTCACGGCACAGAGTCTTTACACTTCACAGCCGGGCATCAGCAAGCAGATACGCTTGCTGGAAGATGAACTGGGGGTCGAGATTTTTTCCCGTTCGGGCAAGCACCTCACCCGCGTGACACCCGCCGGGCAAGCAATTCTGGCCATTGCCGGCGAGATTCTGCGCAAGGTGGAAAGCATTCGCCAAGTGTCGATGGAGTATACCGATCAGAAACGCGGGCACCTGGCGATTGCCACCACGCATACCCAGGCGCGTTACCGTCTGCCATCGGTTATTGAAAAGTTTATTGCGCTATATCCCGAGGTTGCCCTGCATATGCATCAGGGTACGCCGCAGCAGATTGCCGAAATGGCCGCCGACGGCACGGTTGATTTCGCCATCGCGACCGAGGGCATGGAGCATTTTGATGACCTCATCATGCTGCCTTGCTACCACTGGAACCGCTCGGTCATTGTGCCCCGGAGTCACCCCTTGGCCATTCGCAGCTCGATCACGCTGGAGGATGTGGCACAGTTTCCGCTGGTGACCTATGTGTTCGGCTTTACCGGTCGCTCCAAACTGGATGATGCTTTCAAGGCCCGTGGCCTGACGCCACGGGTGGCGTTTACGGCAACTGATGCGGATGTGATCAAGACCTATGTGCGACTCGGGATTGGCATAGGCATTATTGCGCACATGGCGTTCGATCCTGAGCTTGACAAGGATCTGGTGGCGATTGATGCCAGTCATTTGTTCGAGCCCAGCACCACACGTATCGGCTTTCGCAAGGGCACTTTCCTGCGCGGCTTCATGTATGACTTTATCAAGGCATTTGCACCCCATTTGACACGTGAGCGCATTGAGCAAGCCGTGCTGGCACATTCGCAGGGCGAACGCGAGCAGGTGTTTGACGGTGTGGAGCTGCCTTATATTTGAAGTCTTCTGAAATAAAAAAGCCGGCTAATCAAGCCGTGTCAAAACCCCGCCATGTCAGGCTAGTTGTCGCGTCATCTGGATTTCAAGACCCCATGGCGGG
>CAYGBB010000466.1:0-2027 GCA_964347985.1 uncultured Moraxellaceae bacterium | reverse complement strand
CCCCGATGATCGAGTGGAGTGAACAGTCCCGCATGATCCGCGACATGGTGCGCGGATTTGTGGAAAAGGAAATCGTGCCGCATCTGGATGCCATCGAATACGAAGGTCTGCCACCCTATGACCTGCTGCGCAAGATGATCAGGACCTTTGGCATGGATGCCATGGCGAAATCGGAATTCGACAAACAGATCGCCCGGGAAGAAGCGCTGGCACGTGGCGAAACCCCGCCCGAAAAGGACAAGAAGGACGGCTACAGTGCCGGCGCCGCCGAACAGGCCGCCATGCGCATGATTCCAGTCATCGAGATCTGCCGGCACGCGCAGGGGCTGGTGACGGCCATGGGTGTCTCCATGGGGCTGGCCGGTGGCGCCATCATGGGCAAGGGCACACTGGCACAGAAAAAACGCTGGGGACTGCCACTGCTCACGCTGGAAAAAGTCGGCGCATGGGCCATTTCCGAACCCAACTCCGGCAGTGATGCCTTCGGGCAGATGAAAACCCTGGCCCGCCGCGATACCGATCCGGCCAACCCGGGTGGTTACATCATCAACGGCAGCAAAACCTGGATCACCAATGGTCCCTATGCCGACACCATCATCCTGATCTGCAAGCTGGATGAAGACGGCGTGGCGCCGCAGGATCGCAAGATAGTCTCGTTCATTCTCGACACGGGCATGGCCGGGCTCGAACAGGGCAAGCCCTTCAAGAAAATGGGCATAGGCTCCTCGCCCACGGGCGAGTTGTTCCTGAGTGATGTGAAAGCCGGCGCCGATCGTCTGCTCGGCGGCAGTGAAACCGCCTATGGCCGCAGCGGCGCCAAATCCACCTTCATGCAGGAGCGTGCCGGTGTGGCGGCCATGGCACTGGGCATGGTCGAGCGTGCGCAGGAACTCAGCATCGAATATGCAAAAACACGCGTACAGTTCGGTCATCCCATCGGCGACAACCAGCTGATCCAGCTCAAGCTCGCCAAAATGGAAGTGGTGCGCGCCAACCTGCAGAACATGGTGTTCCGCTATATCGAGATGACCGGCTGGGGCAAGCAGATGAGCATGGCCGAAGCCAGCGCCATGAAGCTCTATGCCGCCCAGTCCTGCATGGACGTGGCCACCGAAGCCGTGCAGGTGTTCGGCGGCATGGGCTACATGCGGGAAGCCCGCGTTGAACAACTGATGCGGGATGCAAAAATCCTGCAGATCTATGCCGGCACCGACGAGATGCAGGTCATTGCCATCGCCAAAGACCTGCTGACACGGTAATGCCCGCGTCCGACCCGATGCTGGCCGCGTTCCTGTCATCGTGAGCCACTGCATGCAAGCGTTACCGCGGCATCATCGCCCCGGTAACGCTATACTGCGCGCCATTGCCTATTGCTCCGGAAGCCCTGCCCGCCATGATCGAGATCGGTCGCCTCAACTCCCTGCGTGTCCTGCGCTTCGCCGCACCCGGTGCTTATCTGGGGCCACTGGATGATGACAACGAGCAGGAAGTCCTCCTGCCCGGCAAACAGGTCGCTGCCGACTGCAGGGTGGGCGACGTGCTCACGGTGTTTGTCCATCACGACAGCGAGGATCGTCCGGTCGCCACCACCACGACGCCGCTGGCCCAGCTCGGTGAGGTTGCCTGGCTGAAAGTGGTTGCGGTGAATGATGCCGGCGCCTTTCTGGACTGGGGACTGCCAAAAGACCTGCTGCTGCCCTACAACGAAATTCCCCGCGAACAGAAAGAATTCCTGGAACCGGGGCGCTTCATCATGGTCATGGTGTTTCAGGATGATCAGCGCCGTATTGCCGCCTCGGCACGACTGGATGATTTCCTGGCCAAAGAGGCCGATGGTTTTGCCGAAGGTGAGCAGGTCGACCTGCTCATTGCCGACCGTACGGATCTCGGCCAGCGCGTGGTGGTCAATCACCGCTACTGGGGCCTGGTCCATAACAACGAGATTTTTGGCACGTTGCGTAAAGGCGAGCGTCGCGCCGGCTGGATCAAGACCCTGCGCAGCGACCACCGCCTTAACCTGGCCCTGA
>CAYGBB010000465.1:1623-2030 GCA_964347985.1 uncultured Moraxellaceae bacterium | reverse complement strand
CTTCCCTGGTCATGCCTTCCCACCAAACGTCGCCGTCATCGGTGAGGGCGACGTTGGTGAAGATGATGTTTTCCTTCAGCGTGGCCATGGCGTTGAAGTTCGTCTTTTCGGAAGTGCCAGGGGCCACACCGAAGAAGCCGGCTTCAGGGTTGATGGCATAGAGACGGCCATCCTTGCCCGGCTTGATCCAGGCGATGTCGTCACCGATCGTCGTGACCTTCCAGTTGTTGAGCGCCTTGGGCGGAATCAGCATGGCGAAGTTGGTCTTGCCACATGCCGACGGGAAGGCGGCAGCAACGTAGGACTTCTTTCCCTCTGGTGATTCCACGCCGAGAATGAGCATGTGCTCTGCCAGCCAGCCCTCGTCTCGCGCCATCGTGGAGGCAATGCGCAGGGCGAAGCATTTC
>CAYGBB010000465.1:0-1613 GCA_964347985.1 uncultured Moraxellaceae bacterium | reverse complement strand
AAGCATTTCTTGCCGAGCAGGGCATTGCCGCCGTAACCGGAGCCGAATGACCAGATCTCGCGGGTTTCCGGAAAGTGGCAGATGTACTTGGTGGTGTTGCACGGCCACTTCACGTCGGCCTGACCCGGCTCCAGAGGCGCGCCCACGGAGTGCAGGCAGGGAACAAATTCGCCGTCGCTGCCGAGCTGCTCGATGACGGCCCGTCCCATGCGGGTCATGACCTTCATGTTGACGACCACATACGGTGAATCAGTAATCTCGACGCCGATGTGGGCGATGGGGCTGCCAATCGGCCCCATGGAAAATGGCACCACATACAGGGTGCGCCCCCGCATACAGCCTTTGAAAAGGCCGCGCAGGGTTTCTTTCATCGTGTCCGGATCTTGCCAGTTGTTGTTGGGGCCGGCGTCCTCGGCATTTCTGGAGCAGACGTAGGTGCGGCCTTCAACGCGTGCCACATCAGAGGGGTCGGACAGGGCGAGATAGGAGTTGGGGCGCTTGGCCGGGTTCAGCTTGATCAGGCTGCCGTTGTCGACCATCTGGGCAAACAGCCGGCTGGATTCTTCCTCGGAACCATCGCACCACACCAGGGCGGAAGGTTGGGTAAGGGCCGCGATTTCGCTGACCCAGTCTTTCAGTTTGCTGTGCTTGACGTAATCTGGCGCGTGAAACTGGAATGGCTTGTTTTCCACCGGAACGATCCTCAGTAATACCTGTAACCTTCGAAAGGGGGGCAGTCGCTTGAATTCCCCAATTTTCACATCAACTGGGGGCGCAGGCACCCCTGAATTTCAATTCCAGACAGGATGACGGCAATTTTCCCTCCAGAAAGGGGGGCGCGCAGGACTCGGGCGGCCTCTGAGGGGCCTCTCCCGGTAATGCCCGCTCCTGCGACTGGCTGGTCATTTCATGGCGGAGCGAGTTGTGCCACAAGACGCGTGCATGCCTCCTTGAGGATAGATGCATTATATTATAATGAAATTGTAATACAATGAGCATCAACGCTGACGGGTGAAGAGCTGTGACGGGATGGATTAAAAAGCCGGTCCTCATCGAGGATGAATATACGGTGACGCTGAAATTCAGCCCGTATTGTATTCAAAGCCGCATGGTGAAGGGTGTTCCCACTGTACTGGCCCTTGGATACACCCAGGTAATGATGGCTTTCCTGCTGATAGAGCCAGCCCCCAGGGACATCCTGATTGTCGGGCTGGGCGGGGGCTCCTTGTCGAAGTATTGCCATGAGCACTTGCCGGCATCGAACATCACCACGCTTGAGATAAGTGAGGAGGTCATTGCCATGCGGGATGCCTTCTGCATCCCTGCGGACGACGAGCGATTCAAGGTCATTCATTGCGATGCGGCAGAATACCTGAAGGCAGCAACCGCGATTGCCGATGTGATTCTGGTGGATGGATACAACGAATCGGGCATACCAACAGAGTTGGGCACGGAAAGTTTTTACCGGGACTGTTACCGGGCACTGAAGCGGGATGGTCTCGTGCTCTCCAATCTTGCCGGCGAGACAGCGGTCATCCGGCGCATCACCGGGAAAATCAACAAGGTGTTTTCACGACGCACCTTCAGGATGGAATCGTCATCGGGCAGTAATG
>CAYGBB010000464.1:461-2042 GCA_964347985.1 uncultured Moraxellaceae bacterium | reverse complement strand
GCCGCAGCCATAGTGGCCGGTGACCAGGATGTGTTTCACCTTGAGCACTTCTACCGCGTACTGGAGCACGGCCAGGCAGTTCATGTCGCTGTGAATGACCAGATTGGCCACATTACGGTGCACAAAGACTTCGCCGGGCAGCAGCCCCATGATCTCGTTGGCGGGGACGCGTGAGTCCGCGCAGCCGATCCAGAGAAACTCAGGGTTTTGCTGGTGGGCCAGTTTTTCAAAGAAGTGTGGGTCCTGGGCTTTGACGCTTTCGGCCCACGAGCGATTGTTATGGAACAACTCATCCAGCATGGTCACTACTCCGGAATGATGTGTTGAGTGCGTGCGCAGTATCGCAACCTGATGGGCGGTCGTCACGGAGTCTTTTCGCTAAAGGGCTTCCGGGTTGAAATTTCGTGGCTGTGCGGTCACGATGTCCGGCCGTCATCACTCCCGTGCTGGAGCAGTTGCATGAAAATTGATCACAAAACCATCATCCTGACCGGGGGAGCCTCGGGCATTGGCCGGGAAATCCTGAAAAAGCTCATTACGTTCAATGGGGTACGGGTGCTGGTGGCTGATCTCAATCCGGATCAGGTACTCAAGGCGCCACAGGTTGAGGCGGTACGCTGTGATACCTCCAGTCAGGAGGCGCTGGATGGCCTGTTTGATCTGGCGCTGGAGCGGTTTGGACGGATTGATCTGTTTATCGCCAATGCCGGCTTTGCCTACTACGAGAAAACCGAGCAGGAAGACTGGGACCATATCGATCGTATCTACCGCACCAATACGTTTTCACCCATCTACTGCGCCCACAAGATGGCTCGCCTGAATCGAGGCCGGGAGCACGGGATTATGGTGACTGCCAGTTTCATGGGAATTTACAGTCTGCCGGGCTACTCCCTGTATTCCTCCACCAAGGCGGCACTGGATTCCTGGGCCTCGGCCTATCGACGTGAAAACACGGAAAAACACGAGAAGGGGAGGTTGTTCATCCTGTATCCGGTGGCTACCCGGACCAACTTCTTTAGCGCCGCCAGTAAAGGGGTACCCATGCCATGGCCCAGCCAGGCACCAGAGGCGGTGGCAGAAGCGGCTATTCAGGGTATCCTATGCAACCAGGCCCGGATATTTCCTTCCCGGCTGTCCCGGTTGACGCTTTTGCTTGACCGGGTCATTCCGGCGACCATGCCGGTTTATCAGGCGATGGAACAGTTCAAGTTCCGGCGCTGGTACAAGCAGCGAGGCCGTCAGGGAAGCTGAGGCCCGTACATAACAAGAAGAACGGAGAAAATTCATGCGGCATTTCAAAGCACTGGTTGGCGCAGCGTTTGCCCTGACCGTAGCCGCCTGCAGTAACCCGCAGTTCATTATTCACCCATCCAGCAATCCGGCGGCGGCCAAGACTCGCCAATCGCTGGACACAATGATTGAGACAACATCGCTCAAGCCGCTGCGCATGGGCAGCTTTTTATCGCCTAACAAAGGTGATTTGTTCCGTCCGTTGATTCCGACGGATTCGCGCAATGCCATCGTGTATGTGTATCGGCCGCAATCCGACTGGTCGGATCAGGAAATTCAGTCGCCGGGATT
>CAYGBB010000464.1:0-451 GCA_964347985.1 uncultured Moraxellaceae bacterium | reverse complement strand
GGACAATTCATGTCCGGCTTGAAGAGTGGCAGTTATTTCTGGTTTGAAGTGCCGGCCAGTGAATATTATTTCAACGCGAAACGTCCGATTGCCATTCTGTATCTGAAAACAATTTTTGAAGCCAATGTCTTTTTTGAGGGCAACAAGAATTATTACTTCCGCTATGACGAAGACAATCCGGGCCCTGCAAAAGCGACCACGAATGCCGCCATGCTGGTGGTCGGCCCCTTGAAGCAGATGCCTGATGCACAGGCCATACCGGAAATCAGCCAGACTCGCGTGATGGGCGTGGGTCGCGTATTCCTGGCCGATCAGCAGCCAGCATGGGCTCCCTTCGAGTTTTATCCTGAGGCAGGCCCAGTGCCGCTGGAGCGCATGGATGCCACCGCGCCACGCATTGTTAATCTGCGTACGGAAGAAGAAATACAGGGACCGACAGGGAATACGGGCA
>CAYGBB010000463.1:0-2055 GCA_964347985.1 uncultured Moraxellaceae bacterium | reverse complement strand
CTGCAATAGCGATAGCCTCGGGCAGCGCTTCACCGGGTTTGACGAGCCTCTGGGCAAGGCCGATACGATAAGCCTCGGCGGCATCGAAGATATCCGCCGTGAGCAGGTGCAGGTAGGCATTGTGTGTGCCGACCGCGAGCGGCCAGCGAACGGTGCCGCCGCCGAACGGAAATATCCCGCGTGCAACCTCGGCCTGCGTAAAGGTGGCCGATTCGGATGCGACCATGACCTGGCCACACAGGATCAGTTCAATGCCCACCGTGTAGCAGGGGCCTTCCACTGCACTGACGATGGGTTTGCGGCAGGCCTTGCCGATGCCCCAGGGATCAACCCCGCAGCGCGGGATCATGGGTGAAAACAGCTGCCGCGGGATGCGCTTGACGACCTTGGCCAGATCCAGGCCGCTGGTGAAGTAGCGGCCGTTTGCCCAGAGAACGCCGCAACGCAGTTCGCGATCCCGGTCCAGCAGGGTATAGGCGTTGGCAAGCTGCCGGATCATCTCCGGATCAAACGCGTTGAGCTTGTCCGGGCGGTTCAGGCCGATGAGCAGAAGGTGGCCGCGCCGCTCGACCAGGATGGAGGGCTCGGCTGTGGGGGTGGCGTTGTTCATGTGTCCTTCCCGGAACGAACTCCTGTGGACGCGACCCCAGGGCCGGGGCCTGGCGTTGACCGCATTAGCGCCTTGCCCAGCGGCCCTGCTCATCCAGCTGATAGCGGTGGCTTTCTTCGCGAACTTCCGCCGGAAAATCTGTGCCGGGAAACGACATGCCGACATCGGCCTGACAGCGAAAGGCGCGGGTATAGGGTTTGCAGTCCAGCTTACGGTAGCTATCCAGCCTGAGCATGATGGGCCGTGATATTGCGCCAGACATTTCAATGCGAATGCCACCATTGCGGTTGATGGTGTTGATGGCCTCTGCGGCCAGCGCCCGCATTTCTGCCTCGGTCGGCTCGACCAGGCCGTTACCTTGCCGGGGTACCGGTGACTGCGCTGGCGTTGCATAGGCACTGGCTGTCAGTGCCATGGCGACACAGAGCGGGGTGAGATGCCGGATGAGGTGGCGCCACTTACGCATCAGTCCGCTTTCCTGATTGGAGAACCATGTAAAACATGAGCAGGGCACCCAGCAACACCCCTACAGACGACGCCCCAAGGATGGGGCCGATCGTGGGCTCTGGAAATACATTGCCGTAGAAGAGGAGAAGGCCGGTAAACATGACAAAAGCGGCAGCCTGATGGAGCACAAACTGTGCCTGCGCGACAGTTTTATTGGGTTGATCAAGCCAAAGCCTGTGAATGATTCCGTAAACGAAAGACACGACAAAACCGACCAGAAGAATATGGGCGTGGGCGACATGTTGGCCATGGTTCATCGACGAGGCCATGTAAATCCCTACGCACATTCCCAATATTGCGTAACCCAATGCAAAGGTCAGGTATTTCCTGTCGAAGCTCATACGTCACCTCCATTCCCTGAATAGACTGACAACACCGGGCCAACCCCCACCCCGGGAAGCCGTAATGCCCGTTAATGCAAGTAGCGTAGTGGCTGGATGCCATACTTTCCAGGCATGGAGCACATGCTGGTCCTTGCATGGCGTGCATTGGGCTCAAGCGGTGGCTTGTTAGGGGTTCGCGCCCGCAGCGAATGCTTAGCCTTCTAGCTGCTGAAGCGACCAGGCCAGATTTTCTCTGGCCTGATGCTCAAGTGACTCACGAAGTCCGGGTGTGTTGTAGATGGGATTGCGCGCAAGGAACTCTGCCAGAACAGCCCGGCGCTTGCTGCGAAAGAGAGCCGCTGGCACCCAGCTGTATTCTGCCCGAACCTGCTCCTCATACTCTATAAAGCGCGGGCGCGGCGCCCCAAGGATGGACAGGTCAATATCAACGAGCAGCATCTGATCCTGACCCTCTGGCAGCACGGCGTGCCGGGTAGCAAGAATGTGATTCCTGATCCGCTCGATCCTGTCAGCAGAAACCCCTGCCTTGCGCAATTCAGCCTCGGCCCACTCGGCACTCTTGAGCTCATTGTCGCTAGCCTTGACGTTATAGAC
>CAYGBB010000462.1:0-2056 GCA_964347985.1 uncultured Moraxellaceae bacterium | reverse complement strand
TTCAACCGAGACAGCCTATCGTGGAACTGAAACACATCAACGAACTCGAAAAGGCCACCAAGAAAGGTCAGGCCGAGCTGCTGCGTCTGGGCTTTGCCCTGCTGTTCATCATTGCCGTCATGCTCTACGCCACCCAGCAGGGCGTGTCCGGCCTCAACGGGGTCATGCTGGCCATTGCCGCCGTCATCGGCGCCTACATGGCCATGAACATTGGCGCCAACGATGTCGCCAACAACGTCGGCCCCGCCGTGGGCTCCAAGGCCCTGACCCTCACCGGGGCGCTGTTCATTGCCGCCATCTTCGAGGCCGCAGGCGCCATCATTGCCGGCGGCGAAGTGGTCGGCACCATCCGCAACGGCATTATTGACCCCTCCCAGATCCCGGATGCAGACACCTTCGTCTGGTTGATGATGGCCGCCCTGCTCGCCGCCGCGCTGTGGCTGAATGTGGCCACCTTTGTGGGCGCCCCGGTCTCCACCACCCACGCCATTGTCGGTGCGGTGCTGGGTTCCGGCGTGGCCGCCAGCGGCTTCGGCATTGTCGACTGGGGCACCATGGGCCAGATTGCGGCCAGCTGGATCATCTCGCCGGTACTGGGCGGCATCTTTGCCGCCGCCTTCCTGTACATGGTCAAGCGCAGCATCACTTACCAGCCCGACATGGTCAAAGCGGCCCAGCGCGCCGTCCCCTGGCTGATTGCCATCATGGGCTGGACCTTCGGCACCTACATCATCCTCAAGGGCCTGAACCGGGTCTGGAAGGTGGGCTTCCTGAACGCCTCGCTGATCGGCCTCGGCATCGCCATCGTCGCCTATCTGGTGGCCAGCTGGCGCCTGCAGCGCCAGACCAGTCTGGTCAGCAGCAAGGAAAGCGTGAACAAGCTCTTCACCATTCCCCTGATTTTTGCCGCCGCCCTGCTCAGTTTTGCCCACGGCTCCAATGACGTGGCCAATGCCGTCGGCCCGCTGGCCGCGATTGTCGATGTCTATACCTCGGCCACCCATGTCATCACCAAGGAAGCCCCCATTCCCATGTGGGTGATGATGGTGGGCGCCCTCGGCATCTCGATCGGTCTGGCGCTGTTCGGCCCCAAGGTCATTCGCACCGTGGGCTCGGAAATCACCGAACTGGACCAGATGCGTGCCTACTGTATCGCCATGGCCGCCACCATCACCGTCATCGTGGCCAGCCAGATGGGCCTGCCGGTCAGCTCGACCCACATTGCCGTCGGTGGCGTGTTCGGGGTGGGCTTCCTGCGTGAGTACCTGAAGAAGAACTACTCACGCATGCTGGCCGATATCAAGATGCACCACCCGGAAGGCGATCAGGCCGCCATCGACCTGTTCATGGGCAAATTCACCCAGGGCTCCATCGAAGAGAAGGGCAACATGCTGGAGGAGCTGAAGGCCCAGGCGCGCCTGCAGATGGACCCGGCGCACTTCTCCAAGGCGGAACGCAAGAACATGAAGCGTGTCTACAAGCACGAACTGGTCAAGCGCTCGCAGCTGTTACGCATCGGTGCCGCCTGGGTGATCACGGTGCCGGCATCGGCGCTGATGGCCGCCATGCTGTTTTTCATGATCAAGGGCATCATGGCTCCCTGAGCCTTTGCCGCATAAAAAAACGGGCCGCTCGGCCCGTTTTTTTTGTCAGGAACTTCAGCCCTGCTTCGGCGGGGCCTTGCGCCCCGGCTCTCCGTCGTACTGCTTGAGGATTTCGCGGAACTTGTCGCCGATATAAACATTGGCATGACGACGCAGACCCTTGGCCATTTCCGCATTCACCACCATTTCCGCCAGCGGCCGCAGACGTTCGATGACCTGGCCGATATGCGCAATCTGTTCCGGGCTCGGCAGACTCTTGGGGCTGATCGGCTCGATCAGGTGATTGGCGATCAGCTGCACAAAACTGCGGGTGAGACGGTCGGTATCCTCACGCAGTACTTCAATCTCGCGCAGCAGGGCACCCAGTGGCACGCCCGCCTTGTAAAGCTCGATACCGGCCTGAAGAATGCGGGGACTGGATACCTTGATGCGGTCACCTTCCACTTCAAACA
>CAYGBB010000461.1:0-2061 GCA_964347985.1 uncultured Moraxellaceae bacterium | reverse complement strand
GCATGGCCCCGCTGCGCGCCATGAAATCAAGAGCCTCGGACGTCAGCGGCCAGCAGCTCAATCCTCGCATGCCGGTCGAGGCCGTGCCCGTCGAAATGGCGGATCTGGCCAACGAACTCAACCGCATGCTCGATCGGTTGCAGCAGGATTTCCAGAGGTTGTCTGATTTTTCATCCGATCTGGCGCACGAGCTGCGCACCCCCATCAGCAACCTCCTGACTCAGACGCAGGTCGCCTTGTCCAACCGGCGTGATGCCGACACCTATCGGGACATCCTGGCGTCCAACGCTGAGGAGTTCCAACGCCTGGCGCGCATGGTGTCCGACATGCTCTTTCTGGCCAAGACCGAAAGAGGGCTCCAGCTCCCCAGCAAGGAGCTTTTCTCGGCCGAACAGGAGGCCCAGGCTTTGCTGGATTTCTACGAGGCCGTGGCCGATGAAAAAAACGTACGCATGAGCCTGCACGGCAGCGGCAATATCCTGGGCGACCGGCTGATGTTTCGCAGAGCGGTGAGCAACCTGTTGTCCAACGCCTTGCGACATACAAAGATGGCTGGGGAGGTCTGCATCGAGATCAGCGATACCGAAAAATCAACCAAAGTCTCTGTGGAGAACACGGGTGACGGCATTGACCCGAAAATCATGCCCAGGCTGTTTGACCGCTTCTATCGTGCGGATCCATCACGAGCGCAGCCGGACTCTGACGGGACTGGATTGGGACTCGCCATCACACGAGCAATTGTTGAAGCACACGGAGGGAAGATCGAAGTTTCGTCCGCTCAGGGCCGAACAAGATTTACTCTGGAGTTCAGAAAAGTCAGACTTACATGAGTATGAACTCAGACAATACCCTTACTCAGGCAGCGGCGCATTGGAACTAACGCAAATGTAATCGCCGGCACATCTTCATGTCAGGGCTGATCGACAGAATACATAACGTGCATTCGCACAAAGTGCATTGATTGACAGTGCACCTGTATTTCAAGAAAGGCCCTGATATGAACACCCGAATCACCTCGCTCTTCGCTGCCGTCGTGCTCAGTACCCTGGCATCGACCGCTTTTGCCACCGACTCGCTGGCAAACAATGTCGACAAGACCTACCGCCTGAAGGACGGCGGCACTGTATTCGTTTTCAAGGACGGAATGATGGCAGTGGCCGACAAGTTCGACCGCGCCGTCCATCTCCCCAAAGGCCAAGTCCTGGACACAGCTGACGGCCAGAAGATCTCCATGACCAGCAGCGAGAGTGCTCGCCTGGACTTCCTGCAGCGCCAAGGTCACGAGGACTGATCTGTCATTTAGGCATACCCGGTTTGAGGAGATGCCTTTGCCCCTTTGAATCTGTACCTCACGAGTCTTGCCGACGATCCAGTGATCTCGCCAAGACTCGTGGCATTTCTTTCACCCGAAAGTTTCAGCGGGTCCATCTGATCACTGTGATGACGGCCATCTTTTATAGTCTGATCTGTATGTCATGCGCGGGTTCAAGTTCAAGTAACCACGAATCTGAAACAGGCAACTGACATCTGTCCGGCAGAACCGTCCTCCGACAACCCCAGTCGCCTGAATCGCGGTAGCTTTACGGCAGGACGAACCTGACCGTCACGGTTTTCCCAGCCTGCTTGACCACAGCTACCGCCTTGGTTCCTTTGGCAACCCTGAATTCCCCGGCAGCGCCTAGCCATTCGTCCTGCGGCACGAGTGCCACCTCCTGTTTGTCCGCTCCATTGAGCAAGGTCAGTGTGGCGGTCGCGTTGTTCACGTCAACTTTCTTGCCGTGATCGCGCAGGTAGAGGCGCAGCTTGTCCTGCTGCGCTACCAGTTCAAAGTCGATGTCTCTGGCTTCTGCGACCACGCCGCCATGCAAAGGTTTTTCGCCATGGCTGTGTGGGCCCGCAGCATGTGCCACGGTGCCCGAGAAAAGCGCAAGCGCTGTGATAGATGCTAGTAACTTCATGGAATTTCCTTTCGTTGAGTTAGGACTGCAGGGGAAAACTGGGTTGGCATGGGTTCAGAACGCCTCGGCATTGCGGTCATTGAGCAAGCGCTCGGCGTCCTTG
>CAYGBB010000460.1:797-2062 GCA_964347985.1 uncultured Moraxellaceae bacterium | reverse complement strand
ATCTCGGGGATATTCAGGTGGATGCGACCATCCTTGTGTTTGACGAGTGTCCAGATATCCTTGAATTCATTCCGGCTCATCACGGTGCCGGCACGCTTTTCCAGAATTGCCTGAAACAATGAAGCACCCAGTGTCAGCCGGTTTCCCTTGTGACCGGCGCGGCGAACGGCTGCGTAATGCTCTCCGGCATAGAGCATCGCTAGCGGGAGCAGGGGAGCGGCGCTGGCGGCACCATCAGGGAGTGCCTTCCCCAGTGTACGGTAAACAATGGAGGCCGCATGGGGCATCCATGATTTGTGACGTGCAAGAGTTGCTCCCAGCGCGCCCATATACATCAGGTGTGCCGATGCTTTTGGCTCCATGCGGGCAATTCTTTCCAGGGCAGGGAAACTGTCAGGTATTACCCCCATTTTCTCCAGTAACCGTGTATAGATTTCCGGCTCGGACAATGATTCGCCCAGTGGGGGAAACAAGGGATGGCGAAGGTGGAAGGCGTTTTCAGGGAACTCGAGATTGAAGCCTGTTGCCTCCCATTTCTCGAACTGGGAAGCAGCCGGTAATACATAGTGTGCCAGCCGTGCAGTTTCTGTCATGGCCACGTCGATAACGACCAGCAGTTCAAGCTTCTTGAAGGCACTTTCGTAGGCCTGGGTATCCGCATAGGTTAGCAGCGGATTGGCACTGTCCACGAACACGGCACGAACCCGGTTTTCCCCCGCAAGCTCTATTTCATCCGGCAGGATGTTGGGCGGGTAAATCCCGGCGATCGGGTGCATCTTGTGGTACGCAGTCAGCTTTAGCGACTTGCCTTTTTTCTTTTTGCGTTCGTCGGTATGCCCGAGAATTGGCAGAAGGAAAGTGTGCAGGTTATTTCCCCCCTTCTTGCCGAAGTTGCCCGTAACCAGGTAGAGCAGTTTTTCCAGATAGCCGTTGAGCGTGGTGTGCAACGTTTGCTGAATACCCAGGTCAATCCGGACACAAGCATTGCGCGCCTTGGCAAAGCCACGTGCCACGCGCTCGACCTCTGCCAGAGGCACATCAGCACGTGCGACGTAATCGGCCACGGGAAGGGTGAGCAGCGCCTTTTCAACTTCGTCGAATCCGGTGCAGTGACGAGCCAGGAAGTCGCGATCATGCAGCCCTTCGCGCACGATAATAGCGAGCATGGCGCTCATCAGATAGGCGTCGGTACCAGGCTTCAACTGCAAGTGAATGTCGGCTTGTTTGGCTGTTTCCGATCGGCGCGGGTCTATCACCACCATGGT
>CAYGBB010000460.1:0-787 GCA_964347985.1 uncultured Moraxellaceae bacterium | reverse complement strand
TGATCGCTCGCAACGTATCACGGGCATTGTGAATGCCATGTGCCTGAAAGGGATTGGTGCCGATGAAGAGCACATAGTCGGCATGCTCCACATCCTCTGTGGTGTGACAGGTCTGACGCCCGAACAAGCGGCCGTTAAGCCAGAAGTCACCGGTTTTTTCCTGGCCAAGCGAGTTGTAGGCGAAGCGGCTTTTCATGGCCGCCATGAGTTGGCGATTGTAGGCCCCTCCCAGATGGTTGCCCTGGCCTCCGCCACCAACAAAAGCAAAGGCATCACCGCCATGCTTTTCCCGGATGCATACCAATTGCTGTGCAATATCCGTCAGCGCTTCATCCCAGCTGACACGCTGGAAGCTTCCATCCGGTTGCCGCTTGAGCGGGTGTTGAAGGCGATCATCGTGATTCTGATAGTGTTCCAGGCGCGCTGCTTTCTGACAGATATAGCCTTTTGAGACGGGGTGCTCGTCGTCGCCGCGGATGCGGATGAACTTTCCCTCTTCGATATCAACAGTCAGGCCGCAGTTGCGTGAGCACAAGATGCAGGCGGTTTTTTCTGATGCCATGACGAAGCTCCATCTACAGGTTGATACAGGCTGACGTTGAATCGGGGAGGGTGCGATTAGAATAACGACCGTTATTGTAACGGACGTTATTCTAAGGTTAAATGGATGTCAACCAACTCTCGAGGGCACTCACATGCGATACCCCCCCGGGCACAAGCAGGCCAGCAGGGCTCGACTGGTGGAGGCGGGGGCCGCCCTGGCCAAGAAAGAGGGCTTCAGTAACAC
>CAYGBB010000459.1:0-2064 GCA_964347985.1 uncultured Moraxellaceae bacterium | reverse complement strand
TCTCGCGTCTGGTGCCGCGTCTCAAGCGCATCGTGCGCCAGACCGGTCAGGAGGTCAGCAAGCCGGCCGATCTGGATGTGATCAATCCCGAAGGTGAAATGGACCGCACGCTGCTCGAGCGTATTGTCGCGCCGCTGGAGCACATGCTGCGTAATGCCGTCGACCATGGTCTGGAAGATGTGGCGGGGCGAGCTGCTGCCGGCAAGCCGGCCCAGGGTCGCGTCACCCTGACGTTGTCCCGTGAAGGCGGCGAAGTGGTGCTGACGCTGGCGGACGATGGTCGTGGCATCAATATCCCGGCCGTGCGCAAGAAGGCGCTGGAACGCGGGCTGATTACCGAAGGTCAGGAGGTTTCCGATCAGGAAGTCATCCAGTTCATTTTCCATGCCGGCTTCTCCACTGCCTCCGCGGTGACGCAGATTTCCGGTCGTGGTGTCGGCATGGACGTGGTGCAGTCCGAGATCAAGCAGATGGGCGGGGTCGTGTCGATCCAGTCTGTCACCGGACAGGGCACCACCTTTGTCGTCCGCCTGCCGTTCACCGTGGCGGTGAACCGGGCGCTGATGGTGCGTATCGGTGAAGACAGCTACGCGATTCCGCTGTCACAGATCGAAGGTATTGTGCGTGCCAGCCCCTATGAGCTGGAAACCTATTACGCACCCGATGCCCCGCTGTTTGAATACGCCAGCGTGGCATACAAGCTCTCCTATCTGGGTGAATTTGTGCATGGGGTGAAGTCACCCAATCTGGTCGGCCATGTGTTGCCGTTGCCGGTGCTGCTGATTCGCGGCGGCGATCATCGCATTGCCATCCAGGTGGACCAGCTCATTGGTTCACGTGAAATCGTGGTGAAGGCGGTGGGCTCCCAGCTGGCCTCGGTGGCAGGGATTTCCGGTGCCACCATTCTCGGTGATGGTTCGGTGGTCATCATTCTCGACGTGGTCGCCATGTTGCGCGCCGCTTCGCTGGTGCAGCCGCGTGTGTCGGTCACTCTGGGTGGTCCGGCTCAGCCGGCGGAAGCCAAGCGTACCCGCACCGTCATGGTGGTCGACGACTCCGTGACCGTGCGCAAGGTGACTTCGCGCCTGCTTGAGCGTCACGGTTATGAAGTGTTGCTGGCCAAGGACGGGATGGATGCCATCGCCAAGCTGGAAGACCAGAAGCCGGACATCATGTTGCTCGACATTGAAATGCCGCGCATGGACGGTTTCGAGGTGGCCTCGCTGGTCCGCCACAACCCGAACCTGGAAGACCTTCCGATCATCATGATTACCTCGCGTACGGGTGAAAAACATCGTGAACGTGCTTTCCAGATCGGCGTGAATGCCTACATGGGCAAGCCCTTCCAGGAAGAGCAGGTGCTCGCAACAATTGCCGAGCTTCTGGCGGCGGCAGCGGTGAGGTAAGTAGTGATGAGCGAACGCCGCAATCCGCGTATCGGAGTGGTCAGTGATTCGAACCTGCAGCGCCTGGCGCTGGCACAGACGGTCAAGGGCCATGGTTATGAACTGAGTTTCAATACCTCGCCGGATCGTCTTGATGAAAAGACGCTGGATGAGGCTGAGTTGGACGCCTGGGTGGTGGACATGAAGGACGAGGACGATGCATTCCTCGACCGTTTGCTGGATCACACGGCGGCCCCCATCCTGTTCGGTCTGGAGGAGGCGCCGCCACAGGGCGCGCGTACCTATCCGCGCTGGGAGCGTCGCGTTTTCGTGAAGCTCAAGGAAACCGTGGGCGAGCCTTTGCTGGAAGAGCAACTGGAAATCCTGCACAATGCTTTCCCGGAAACCGGTGAGCCCTTGCTGTTGCCGCCTGAAATCGAGGCGCACCGTCCGGACGGGCTGGAGCTGGTGTGTGTGCTGGCCGCCTCGCTCGGCGGGCCGGCGGCGGTGAAGGAGTTTCTGGATTGCCTGCCCAAAGGCTTGCCGGTGGCGTTTATACTGGCGCAGCACATCGATGAGCGCATGCAGGCCACGCTGACACATGTGCTGGTGAGACACAACAAAATGCCATGCCGTATTGCCGCCGCCGGCGACCGGCTGTGTGCAGGCGAGTTGCTGA
>CAYGBB010000458.1:0-2065 GCA_964347985.1 uncultured Moraxellaceae bacterium | reverse complement strand
GGCGGCCGTGGCGGCGCTCCCGTCGTTCGTGGCGCCTGCGGCGGAGCCGGGCATGAATCCGCAGTTTCAGTTCCATCGGGAGGCGATGGCCGGTATGGCTGCCAGCCCCGAGCTGGTGTTTGCATTTCTGGACGATCACCAGCGGCTGTCCGCGCACATGAAAAAACCGTCGCTGATGATGGCCGGCGCCACGATGAAGATCGAGATCGACAGTCAACAGGGCCAGGCCCTCGGTTCCCTGATACGCATGAAAGGACGCATCCTGGGTATTCCGATATGGGTCGAGGAGACGGTGCGCGATTACCAACCGCCTTTTCGAAAAACTTGGGAAACCCGCGGCGAACCGCGCTTGCTGGTGATTGGAAAATACCGGATGGGTTTCGAACTGGCCCCCAGGGCAGGCAAGAGCCATTTGCGTGTCTGGATCGACTACAGGCTTCCGTCCGGCATGGTGGGACGCTGGCTCGGAAAAGTCCTGGGCAATGCCTATGCGAACTGGTGTGTGACGCGCATGGTCGCAGATGCGACGAAAGCTTTTAACAGGGAGTGATCATGATGGCAGGAAAGAAGCGGTGGCTGTTGGCGGCGCTACAGGCCAGCTTGTTGGTGTGGACGGGCGTCGCCTTGGCCGCCGACAAGGTGTATGTTGCGAACGAGGATGGCGACACGGTCAGCGTGCTCGATGCCTTGTCGTTCAAGGTGCTGGCGACTGTGCGCGTCGGCAGGATGCCGCACAACGTGCAGGTATCGCCTGACGGCCAAGCCGTATGGGTGACCAACCAGGGTGAAGCGGGTCAGGCCGATGACGCTGCGGCGCATCAGGCGATGAGCAAAAGCGAACACCGGGTGATGGGCCAGGCTGGGGCGGTGTGGCTCATCGACACAGGCAGCCATGCGGTGGTCGTCAGGGTTCCGGTCGGTATGCACCCGGCCCATGTGGTGCTGTCGCCAGACGGCCGCTTTGCCTACGTGACCAACGGTGGCGACAACACGGTCAGTGTGGTGGATGCATCGACGCGGCGGCTTGTGGCGACGATTGCGGTCGGCAAGTATCCCCACGGTATTCGAATCAGCCCGGACGGCAAGCAGGCCTATGTGGCCAACCTCAAGGGCGGCACGGTGTCGGTGATCGATACCGCCAGTCAAAAAGAGGTGGCGCAAATTCCGGCGGGCAGGGGTCCGGCTCAGGTCGGCTTCACTGCGGATGGCCGCCTGGCCTTCGTATCGCTGTCGGAAGAAAATGCGGTCGCCGTCATCGACCCGGCCACGCGCAAGGTGGTTCGCAAGATTGCCGTCGGGACGGTGCCGATTCAGTTGTATGCGACGCCGGACTCGCGCACGCTGCTGGTCGCCAACCAGGGCACGCGCAAGCAGCCCGGCAAGACCGTGAGCCTGATTGATCTCGGGAGCTTCAAGGTCGCCAAGACAGTGGAAACCGGCTCCGGTGCCCACGGCGTGGTGGTTGCCGCCGACGGCCGCTACGCCTATGTGACGAACAGCTACGCGAACTCGGTTTCCGTGCTCGACCTGAAGGAACGCAAGGTCGTTGCCAACATTCGCGTGGGCAAGGGCCCGAACGGGATCAGCATGACGCCATGACGGTGTTCCGGTTCAATGCTTCTCGCGATGGAGCCGCAATGATGGATGCAAGCCTCGATGAATCACGGCCTATTTGCGGGGCTCTATCGAGAGAACGGTATACGCGCCGTTGATCCGGTCGATGGTGACGCTGACCTTGTCGCCGGTCTTGACCTTGTCGAGCAGGGCCGGGTCCTTGACCTGAAACACCATGCTCATGGGCGGCATGTCGAGGTTTTTGATTTCACCATGCTTGAGGGTGATCTTGCCGTTGTCCTTGTCGACCTTGCGGACTTCGGCTTCGGTCAGGGGCAGGGAGGCTTGCGCAAAAGCGGCAGAGACCAGCAGGGCGGTGGTGAAGGCGGTGATCAGGGATTTAAAACGTCTCATGAGATTTTCTTTCAGGTGCGGTGGTAGCTTTGATAAACAGCTGCGCTGCCATCACGGCGAATGAGCAGCACGTCATACGGGTCTTTGCGCCCGCCAT
>CAYGBB010000457.1:0-2076 GCA_964347985.1 uncultured Moraxellaceae bacterium | reverse complement strand
AGTCCGGCATCCATCAGGACGGCGTCCTCAAACACCGTGAAACCTACGAGATCATGCGCGCCGAAGACGTGGGCTGGAATGCCAATCGCATGGTGCTGGGCAAGCACTCAGGGCGGGCAGCCTTTCGGGCGCGCCTGGACCAGCTCGGCATTCCCGTGGGCTCTGATAACTCCTTGAACCAGCTGTTTGTTCGTTTCAAGGAGCTGGCAGACAAGAAGCATGAAGTCTTTGACGAAGATTTGCATGCCCTGGCCAGCGACACGCTGCAGGAAGTGGAAGAAAGCTACAAACTCGTCAGCCTGGAAGTGACCTCAAAAACCGGAACGACGCCGGAGGCCAGGCTGACGCTGTCTGTCTCTGGTGTGGAAAAGCCGGTGACGGCAACGGGCTCCGGACCGGTGGACGCGACCTTTCGCGCCATTGAAGCGGTCGCGAACTCCGGCACCATGCTGGAGCTCTACTCGGTCAATGCCATTACGTCGGGCACGGATTCGCAGGGGGAAGTGACGGTGCGCCTCAATCAGGCTGGACGCATCATCAATGGCCATGGCGCCGATACCGATATTGTGGTCGCCAGCGCCAAGGCGTATCTGAATGCGCTCAATCTTATGCGCGCCCAGATTGATCGCGTCAATCCACAAGGCCTGAGTGGGGTTTGATTAGCGTGAACAATCTGCCGGGAATGCATGAGGGGCGGCGCCAGCGTTATCTGGCCGCGCTCGGCATTCCAGTGTGGGCGCGCCGGCAGGCACTGCCCGGCGCCCAGGCGGCGAGTCCGTTGGCGTTTGTGGCGTTTGTGGAGGAGCGACGTGCCGACGTCGCTCCTGTTCTTCCTGTGGCCGAGCCGCTGCCTGTCGTCACGGAGGCAGCGTTGTCACGAGTGATGCCCGCTGCTGCACAAGCAGCGAGGCAGCCAGCGGCACAAAAAGTGTCAGTATTGCCTGCGCCTGGCAGCGTGGCGGCGGCTGATGAACGTTTTCCGCGCTTCAGTTGTCGTGTGCAGCCACTGGCACCTGGCTGGATGGGCGTGATTGCCCTTGATGATGTGCCGGATCTTTCAGCCCGGGAGCATCGTCTGCTCGACAATCTGGCGCAGGCACTCGGTGGTGACGGGGCCATGGCAGGGGCGCGCGAACATTTTCGCTGGCCCATGTCTCCCAATCCGGCCATTGCCCGTGATGCCGGGGCGGCACGCGAGGCACTGGCCGCCTTTCTCGGGCGGCGTCGTGAAACGGCACACTGGCTGGTGCTGGGTGCAACCCTGGGGGTTTATGTGCGCACCGCCTTGCCACAGCAGCGTGTGATTGCCGCACCAGCCTTGCGGGAGCTGCTGGAAAACCCCGCCGCCAAACGTGCGCTCTGGCGGGCCCTGCATGACTGAGAGTGTGATTCGTCCCTTGACGCCTGATGACTTGCCCGCTGTTCTTGCGCTGGAGGCGAAAGGCCATGCTTTTCCGTGGACACCGGGCAACTTTGCGGATGCGCTCGGTAGTGCGTATTACATGGTGGTGCTGGAACAGAATGCCCGCATTGCCGGTTACGGCATCGTGCAGGTGATTCTGGATGAAGGGCATCTGCTCAACATCACCATTGACCCTGCGCTGCATGGCCGGGGCCTCGGGCGCTATTTGCTCCGGCATCTGCTCGACTATGCCGGCCACCATACCGACACCCTGTTTCTTGAGGTGCGGCCGTCCAATGCTCGCGCCATCGCACTCTATCAAAGTGCCGGTTTTAACGAGATCGGCCTGCGCCGCCACTACTATCCGGCAAAAGATGGCGGTCGCGAGGATGCCTTGCTGATGGCCATGGCTTTCTGATCAGTCCTGCCCGTTCTGACAGCGCCCGCGCCAGCCCGTATAATCCCGCCTCGTTTTTCCTGAGCCTGCACATCATCATGAGTCTCACCGAACAGCTGGCCCTTGAGGTCACTTCGCGCCGCACCTTTGCCATCATCTCCCACCCCGATGCGGGCAAGACCACCATCACGGAAAAGCTTTTGCTCTGGGGAAAAGCCATTCAGATTGCCGGTACGGTGAAGTCGCGCAAATCCGACCGTCATGCGACCTCGGACTG
>CAYGBB010000456.1:1297-2078 GCA_964347985.1 uncultured Moraxellaceae bacterium | reverse complement strand
CGTACAGGGCGTGCTCGGACAGCGGGGTCTTGATCTTGTAGGTGGAGCCGACCAGCGATTCCGGGCGCTTCACCAGTTCGTGCATGTGCACGATGTCCGATACCGTCTTGGCCGACTCGATGGTTGCCGGGACGGCCTTGGTTTCTTCTTCCTTGCTGGCCAGCGCAATGCCGACAATTTTCTTTTCGATCTTGATGCTCATGATGCAGGACTCTTTATGTCTGTGTGCGAAAGGGGGTTGGTGCAGCCTGATCCCGTCGGGGATCAGAACTTGCCGTAATAGCCTTCCTTTATTGCGTCATACAGGTTGGCGGCGCTGTGCATTTCGCCGTCGTATTCAATTTCTTCATTGCCCTTGGCATTGATGACCGTGCCGTCTTCCAGCGTGAAACAGTAGGTGGTGCTTTCCAGATCCTTCTCCTTCACCAGCACGCCCTGGAAGGCTTCCGGATTGAAGCGGAACGTGGTGCAGCCCTTGAGACCCTGCTCATAGGCGTACATGTAGATATCCTTGAAGTCTTCGTAAGGATAATCCGTCGGCACGTTGGCGGTCTTGGAAATGGACGAGTCGATCCAGCGCTGCGACGCGGCCTGCACGTCGACATGTTCCTTCGGGGAAATGTCTTCGGCGGTGATGAAATACTCCGGCAGCTGCTCTTCTTCCACCTGCGAATAGGGCATGGCCTTCGGGTTGATCAGCTCGCGATAGGCCAGCAGCTCATAGGAGAACACATCCACCTTTTCCTTGGACTTCTTGCCTTCACGTATCACGTTGCGCGAG
>CAYGBB010000456.1:0-1287 GCA_964347985.1 uncultured Moraxellaceae bacterium | reverse complement strand
CAGCGAGATGGTGCCGGTCGGGGCGATGGAGCTGTGGTGCGTGAAACGTGCGCCGATTTCAGCCAGCGCTTCCACCAGTTCCGGAGCCACACCGGCAATCTTCTGCATGTAGCGGCTGTACTTCGCGTGCAGCACCTTGCCTTTGACCTTGTCGCCAACCTTGAAACCATCCACGGCCATTTCAGGGCGCTGCGCCAGCATGGCGGCCGTGACCTCGAACTCCTCGTTCATGATCGGGGCCGGACCTTTTTCCTTGGCCAGATCCAGCGCTGCTTCCCAGCCGACCACGGCCATTTCACGGGTGACCTGCTCGGTGAATTCCAGTGATTCAGGCGAACCGTACTTCATGCGCAGCATGGTGATCACCGAGCCCAGGCCAAGGAAGCCCATGCCGTGACGGCGCTTGCTCAGGATTTCGTCGACTTGCTGTTGCAGCGGCAGGCCATTGATGTCGACCACGTTGTCGAGCATGCGGGTGAACACGGCGACCACTTCGCGGTATTCGTCCCAGTCAAAGCGGGCCTTGTCGGTGAACGGATCGCGCACAAACCTGGTCAGGTTTACCGAGCCGAGCAGGCAGGCACCGTAGGGGGGCAGCGGCTGTTCGCCACAAGGATTGGTGGCGCGGATGTTTTCGCAGAACCAGTTGTTGTTCATCTCGTTGACCTTGTCGATCAGGATGAACCCAGGTTCTGCAAAGTCGTAGGTGGAGGCCATGATCATGTCCCACAGGCGACGCGCGCGAATCGTCTTGTAGACACGGCAGGCGGTCTTGCCTTCGGGGCTGACGTGGTAGTTGTTGGGCATCGGCCAGTCACGCCAGATCACGCTGTGGTTGTCGCGCAGATCAACGTTGTCGGTCTGGATTTCCTTGGTGGTCAGGGGGAAGGCGAGCTGCCAGTCGCCATCGTTGCGCACCGCTTCCATGAAGTCGTGGGTGATCAGCAGCGAGAGGTTGAACTGGCGCAGGCGGCCGGATTCGCGCTTGGCACGGATGAATTCCATGACATCCGGATGACCGACATCGAATGTGGCCATCTGCGCACCACGACGGCCACCGGCCGACGACACGGTGAAGCACATCTTGTCGTAGATATCCATGAACGACAGCGGGCCGGAGGTATACGCGCCGGCACCGCTCACATAGGCACCCTTCGGGCGCAGCGTGGAGAACTCATAGCCGATACCGCAGCCGGCCTTCAGGGTGAGGCCGGCTTCATGCACTTTCTCCAGGATGTCATCCATGGAGTCGCGGATGGTGCCGGACACGGTGCAGTTGATGGTGGA
>CAYGBB010000455.1:0-2079 GCA_964347985.1 uncultured Moraxellaceae bacterium | reverse complement strand
GGGGGCGGCCATGGCCACGGTCCCGGCGGTGGCGGGGATAGGTGCCACCCTGGCATTGGGGGAACCTTTCTCGCTCTGGTTGCTGGCCGGACTGGTCCTGACCAGCATGGGCGCCTGGCTGGGCTCTCGTTAATAATCTCTGGTGTTCTTTATACGCGACTGATGACGGACCAGCGGTCAACTATTTTCCTGCTCCGCTGCATCCAGCATGAGAACTCCCTCGTACTAACTGATGCATAAGGAAAATCCCTGCGCTCGTCAGTACCCAGGAGAACATCATGAACACGTACATTACCGGCGCCCGCATGGCGCCACTTGCACTGGCCCTGCTGATGGCAGGCCTTGGCACGGTTGCCGAGGCGTCCAGCCATCGTGAAGCGCCATTCATAACCCGTCATCCCAAGGTGGATGCCGCCGACTTCTACATGTTTCGCAGCTATGAGAGCAGTCGCAGCGGCTATGTCACGCTGATTGCCAACTACCTTCCGCTGCAGGACGCCTACGGTGGCCCGAATTACTTTGCCTTGGACCCGGATGCCCTCTACGAGATTCACATCGACAACAATGGCGATGCTGTAGAGGACCTTACCTATCAGTTCCGCTTCAAACAGACCCTTGAGGACCTCAAGGTATCAGTAGGCGGCATGATGATTTCCGTGCCCCTGCTCAATATCGGCAGTATCACTGCAGGCAACAACAGTGCACTGAATGTAAAGGAAACCTTTACGGTCACCCAGGTAAAAGGCCCGCGCCGTGGCAAGGGCTTGCGTCAGTCACTGACCAAGGCCGGCAGCAGCCAGTCGGTGTTTGAAAAACCGGTCGATAACATCGGCACCAAGTCACTGCCTGACTACACGACATATGCCAATCAGCACATCCACTCCATCAGCATCCCGGGCTGCGCCACACAGGGACGCGTGTTTGTGGGGCAGCGCAAAGACTCCTTTGCGGTGAATCTGGGTGAGACCTTCGATCTGGTGAACATCACGGCACCAGCCACGGAGTTTGATGCGGGCGCGGAAGATAAAGGACTGGATACGCTGCAAGACAAGAATGTCACGACGCTGGCACTGGAACTGCCCATCAGCTGCGTGACCAATGGCAGCGAAACCGTGATTGGCGCGTGGACAAGCGCCAGCCTGCGCCAGGGCCGCCTGCTCAACCCGGCACCGGGCAGCAACATCTCGACCGCATCGAAGGAAGGCGGCGCGTGGACACAGGTATCGCGTCTTGGCATGCCGCTGGTCAATGAGGTGGTGATCGGCCTCAAGGACAAGGACAAGTTCAATGCCAGCCAGCCAAAGAATGACGGCCAGTTCGCGAGCTATGTGACCAACCCGACCCTGCCGGCGTTGCTGGAAATCCTGTTCGGTGGTGCCGGTGTGCAGGCGCCCACCAATTTTCCGCGCAATGATCTGGTGACGGCATTCCTGACCGGTGTGCCCGGCCTGAACCAGCCCGCCACCGTTACGCCCGCGGAAATGCTGCGCCTCAATACCACGACCACCGCCGTGGTGTCCGCCAACCAGAATCGTCTGGGCGTGATCGGTGGCGATAGCGCGGGCTTCCCGAACGGTCGTCGCCCCGGGGATGACGTCGTCGACATCGCCTTGCGCGTGGTGATGGGCAAGCTGTGCACACTGAACCTGGGCTGCGCACCCGCGGACGCCCCTTCCGGCGGCATTCATTTCACTGATGGCGCCCTGCAAACGTCCAGCCAGTTCAATGAACAGTTCCCGTATCTCAAGGCCCCGCTTCCGGGCGCCAGCCACTGAGGATGCCATCATGAAAACAATCAAATGGCTTGTCGCTGCCATGCTCCTGGCAGGGCTGTCCGCCTGCAATGATGATGACAATCCTGCGCCGGCACAGAGCAGTTTCACGGCCACGGTATCTGCAGTTGTCAGTCAGTCGCCGACCGTGTCCGAGGTCGTGGAGCCTGTCAGTCTGGCTGCGGTCATGGTCGACTCGTCCGAAACGGCCGAACCGGTTGCAGTGAGTTTCTGACAGGAGCCGTTGTCATGCGCATGCGTCTGATTTTCCTGCTCGCCGTCATGCTGCCTGGCATGGCCACACCCT
>CAYGBB010000454.1:0-2096 GCA_964347985.1 uncultured Moraxellaceae bacterium | reverse complement strand
ATTTCCGAAACCATCGCCAAGTTCACGCCCTACAAGAACGACATCTCCGTGATCATCCAGCGTGTGCCGGGCTTCATTGCCGACATTGATGCGATTGTGTCGAAGGAGTATCCGGACTTCCGCGTGGTGTGGTTTGGTCACATTGGTGATGGCAACCTGCACCTCAATATCCTCAAGCCGGATGACATGGCCAGGGAAGACTTTTTTGCCAAGTGCAAGGTGGTGAACACGCATGTGTTCGAGACGGTGGCCAAGTACAACGGCTCCGTGTCTGCCGAGCATGGTGTCGGCATGACCAAGAAACCCTATATCGGCTTCACGCGCTCCGAGGCGGAAATTGAATACATGAAAGCCGTGAAGAAAGTGTTCGACCCCAATAATGTGATGAACCCGGGCAAGCTGCTGGACCTCTGAGCATACTGCATATCCTGATCGTGCCCGGGCATGGTCCGGATATTTGAAAACAAACTGGAGAAATGACATGCCGCAAGGGCTGATCTGGTTTCCACTGGTGGCAGTGGCGGTCACGATAGTGCTGATTCTGGTGCTGAAGAAACGCGATAACAAACAATAATCCCCAGTCACCCATGCAAGATAACAAGGAGCGGACCATGAGCAAGGCCATCGAGTTTTTCTATGACATCGCCAGCCCGTACAGCTACCTGGCGGCCACGCAGATTCCGCGTCTGGAAAAGCTGGCGCCGGTGGTGTGGCGTCCGTTCCTGATCGGGGGCGTGTTCAAGGCGTCGGGTAACATGATGCCGGGCGCCAATCCGTTCAAGGGTCAATACATGCTCAAGGATTTGCAGCGCCTGTCGAAATACTATGGCGAACCGCTGCGTTTTCCGAGCCGCTTCCCCATCAACTCCCTGAATGCCATGCGTGCTCTTACGGCGGCCGATCCGGCGGATCTGCCGGCGCTGACGCTCAAGCTGTTTCGCGCCTACTGGGTGGATGACAGGGATGTGGCCGATGTTGCCGTGCTGACCGAGTTGCTGGGTGCGGACCTGATGGCGAAGACCCAGGATGATGCGGTCAAGGCGAAGCTGAAGGATGCCACCGAGAGTGCCGCACAACGAGGGGCGTTTGGTGCGCCAACCTTCTTTGTGGGCGATGACATGTATTTTGGCGAAGACCGCATTTTCCTGATCGAACACGATCTCAAGGGTCAGTGATTGTCATGACGTATCAGCATTCGTTTCTGGATGGCTCGCCTTGCGATTTTCCGGTCGGCAAGGTGGTGTGTGTCGGTCGCAATTACGCGGCACATGCCCGTGAGCTGGGTAACGCTGTGCCGGAAACGCCGATTCTGTTTCTGAAGCCTTCAACGGCGCTGGTGCCATTGTCGCCTTCGTTTGCAATTCCGCAGGGGCGCGGGGAGTGCCATCACGAAACCGAAATCACGGTACTGATTGGTAAAACCCTGAAGAATGCCACTGCGCAGGAGTGTCGGGCCGCGATTGCCGGCGTTACGCTGGGGCTGGATCTCACGTTGCGTGAAGTACAGAACGTGCTGAAAAAAAACGGGCATCCCTGGGAAGTGGCCAAGGCGTTTGATGGTGCCGCACCGCTGGCACCGTTCATGGCGCCGGCGGCGTTCGGCGACCTTACCGACACGACGTTTTCACTGGCGGTGAATGGTGTTGTGCGCCAGCAGGGGAATGCCGCCGACATGATCACGCCGGTACTGGCGTTGTTGCAGTACATCTCCACGATTTTCACGTTGCAGCCGGGCGATGTGGTGATGACGGGGACACCGGAGGGCGTGGCGGCGCTGCACTCCGGTGATGTGCTGGTGCTGGATCTGGGGGCGCTGCGCGCAGAAACCTGCGTACAGTGACGTTGTTTTGTAAAAAGGCTGCGAGCATATCGCCGCCTTTTTTATTTCCAGCTGTCCTGGAACTTGTGGATCTGGCGACGGTCCTTCTTGCTGGGGCGGTGATCGGGGTGCGCCAGATTCTGTGACTGCCGATTGGCCGTCTGCGCTGCGCGCTGTGCCAGACTCTCGGCCGTTTCCTCGTAAAGTGTTTGCGCGGTTGTCGCCGGGCCACGCACGGCAGAGAGCGCTTTCACGATCACGGTTTTTTCATCAACCC
>CAYGBB010000453.1:0-2098 GCA_964347985.1 uncultured Moraxellaceae bacterium | reverse complement strand
CGGTCAACACGTTCGGCACCGGCAAAGTCAGCGATGAAAAGCTCATCGAGCTCATCCGCGACACTTTCGAGCTGCGCCCCTACGGTCTGGTGAAGCAGCTCGACCTGCTGCACCCGATCTACCGGCCCACCGCCAGCTACGGCCACTTCGGCCGCACCCCGCATGAGCTTGAATACGCTTATGAAGTGCGCGAAGGCGGCAAGGTCCTGCAGAAGACGCACAAGGCCACTGCCTTTACGTGGGAACGCACCGACAAGGCCGAAGAGCTGCGCAACAAGGCCGGATTGAAGTAAGTAACCCTTTACTTCAGCCATGAAAAAGCCCGGCCATGTGTGCCGGGCTTTTTCATGGACTGCTGCATAGCCACTGACCCCAAAACAAGGAATTACGCTTCTCCAACAACAGCTACGCTATTCTGTGCAGGAATTGTCAGGAACGACACCATATGCACATTCTGCTTGTCGAAGACCATGCCGACCTGGCCGCCAGTCTGGGGGAGTTTCTGGAGGGTCGTGGCGAAACGGTGGACTACGCAGCTGACGGACTGACTGGGCTGCACCTGGCCTCCTCGCATCGCTACGATGTCGTTGTACTTGATATCGGCCTACCCGCACTGGATGGAGTAAGCCTCTGCCGCCGCCTGCGTACCGAAGGTACCCAACCAGTCCCCATCATCATGCTAACGGCGCGCGATACAGAAAACGACAAGCTGAAGGGCTTTGCCTCCGGCGCTGATGATTACCTCACCAAACCCTTTTCCCTGCCCGAACTGCATGCACGGTTGCAAGCTCTGGCCCGCAGGGCCAAAGGCTACGCCCATACGCTGCAAGTCGCCGATCTCGTGTTCGACACACGAACACTGGTGATCAGACGAGGGAACCGCCGCCTCAGCCTGCGTCCAGTGGAAGTGCGCCTGCTGGAAATCCTGATGAGGGCATCGCCAGCCCTCGTACACAGGCAAGAAGTCGTGAGACAACTCTGGGGCGACACCCCGCCAGGCAGCGATGCTGCTCTTCGCGGTCACATTCACGCCCTGCGGAGTGCCATAGATAACGAGGGCGAAACTGCATTGCTGCACACCATGCATGGTGTTGGCTATCGCATGGGGCATGACGATGCTTAGGACCGGCCTGCGCACACGCTTCATTGTTGCTCATGTCGTCATCGTCATCGTGCTGAACGTCACGTTCGGACTGACCATCAACTGGTTAATTGAATCCTATGAGCACGACCTGCTCTACAAACAGGTCCGTACCGGGCTGGACCAGTTTGCAGATGCATGGGCCGTGGACAAGAGCAGGCAGCCTCCGGATATTGCAGGCACACAAGTCCTTATAATCCCGCCGGAAAGACTCGCAACACTTAACGGCGGCCTGCTGAGCCTGCCGGCAGGCATGCACGACGGTGTCATCATCAACGGCAACGAATACTTTGTCGGACGACGCGATGTCGACAACACCCGCATCTACCTTCTGCTGGACGCCGAACCCATCGAGATCATGGAGAAGCGTATGCAGCACTACGCGATTATCGGCATGCTGGCAGCCATCCTCATTGCCACCCTGGTCGCACTATGGCTGTCGGGCCAAGTACTCAAGCCACTGACCTCACTATCGCAATGGATACGCTCACTTCATCCCGACCGGCCACACCAGCCCTTCGACAACCGCTACGGCGATAGCGCCATTGATGGCATGGCATCGACCATTGAGGCCTATGCCGAACGCATTCATCGCTTTATTGCCCGTGAAAAATCCTTCACGGAGGATGTCAGCCATGAACTCCGCACCCCCCTTGCCGTTGCCCGCAGCACGGTCACATTGCTGCTGGACGATCCGTCACTGACCGTCAACACGCGTCAACGTATCGAGCGCATGAATCGTGCCGTACGCCAGATGCAGGAGCTGATAGAAGCCATTCTCTTCCTGGCCCGCGAAGATGGCGGCGGCGGCAACACCCCCATCTATCTCCACGAGCTATTGAGAGAGGTCATCGAATCAAGGGCAGATGTTGCCGCCACTGCAAAGGCCTCCATCATCGCTAGTGAAATGAAGGAACAGCAGATACATGCACATCCGGGCGTGATCATGTCCATTAT
>CAYGBB010000452.1:0-2107 GCA_964347985.1 uncultured Moraxellaceae bacterium | reverse complement strand
GCTCGATGTGCTCATTGATGGAGGCGTCCTTCTCGATAAAGGTATCGGAGGACGGCACATAGGCCTCCGGCTGGTAATAATCGTAATAGGAAACGAAATACTCCACGGCGTTGTCCGGAAAGAACTCCTTGAACTCGCCATAGAGCTGTGCAGCCAAGGTCTTGTTGGGGGCCAGAACGATGGTCGGCCGCTGCTCCTTCATGATGACGTTGGCAATCGAGAACGTTTTGCCGGAGCCCGTCACCCCGAGCAGGGTCTGGTGAGAAAGACCATCCACCAGCCCTTCGCACAGCAAGCGGATAGCCTCTGGCTGGTCGCCGGCGGGGGAGAACTTTGATTCAAGCCGGAACAGGTCGTCGCTCATGGCATACCTCACAGAAGACCGGACAGTTTACACCCAAGCCCTGCACGGTGTGGCTGTCATGTCGCCATCACGCTGCCTGGGGTAAGCTCTTCAGGAATGACAATCAGGCGCACACCGACATGGCACTGTGGAAGAAACTCGCTGGACTGAAGCAGCCCGACACTGCGTGGTACACCAATGGCCCGGAAACGGTGTCTGGCGATGCCGACAGCCTGCAGATCACCTATCTGGGTACCGCCGGCTTCATCCTCAAGGGCAAGGGCCGTACGGTGGTGCTGGACCCTTACCTTTCCCGGCCCGGCGTGACACACCTGCTTTCGCCCCTGGTGCCGGATGCCGAGCTGATCCGCACCACGATTCCCGAGGCCGATGACGTACTTGTCGGCCATGCCCACTATGACCACATCCTGGATGCGCCGGACCTGTGCATGCAGACCGGCGCCCGCCTGATCGGTTCGGGATCGACGATTATGGTCGGTCGTGCGGCAGGGGTGCCCGAATCACAGTTGCGGGAAACCGAAGGCCGAGAGGACATACCCAGCGGCCCCTGGATCATTCGTGGCCTGCCCTCGCGGCACGGCAAGGTGTTCTTCGGCCGCATTCCCTTTCCTGGTGACATCAACGAACCCCCTGCCTGGCCACCCCGCATGGCTGACCTGAAGCACGGCCTGGTGCTGAACTGGGTGGTGGACACCGGCAACCTGAGGGTGGTGCATATCGACAGTGCCGACTTCATCAATGACGAACTCCAGGGGCAGCAGGCCGATATCGTTTGCCTGTGCGCCATCGGCCGGACGTCCCGGCCCAACTATGTGAAGGAGGTGGTGGAGCTGCTCAAGCCACGCTGGATCATTCCCTGTCACTGGGACACGATGATGACCCCCCTGCATGCCGAGCCGGACCTGATCCCGACCGTGGACCTGCCCGGTTTTCTGCGGGAGATCCGCGAGGCCGGCTGTGAGCCCCTGCTGGTACCCATCATGGGCAAGCTCTACTTCCCGCCCAAAGGGGCCTGACAGCCGACTCATGCACGCACAGGACCGGGCACGGGCGTCAGCTTGTGCCCGTCAGAAACCGGGCATCAAGCACCGATTCGCCCCAAAAGCAACCACAACATCTAGTGTTATGTCTTTTCCTGCCCCAAGGGTGACGGAATCAGCAAATTTTTCATAAAAACCACTTTGCATTTTTTAACTTGCTGATTTTTATTGATTTATCACCAATCACCACAGGTCAGGCAAGGTTGACAGGCGCCCGCCCTGCTCCTAACCTTTGCCACATCAACACAATATGTAGTGTTTCACCTCTTGGCAGCCCCCAGCCGCTGGATAGCGGCTGCTTTTGCCCGGTTACACCATTGATTCAACAGATAAAAACAGAGAACGCTCATGGAACCCGTACAACTGCATGTCGTTGCCAGCAAGGACAACCGCGAGATCCCCTTTCAGCCCGCCTCCCTGGATATCTGGGATAAAAAATACCGGCTGAAAGCCAAAGACGGTACGCCGGTGGACGCGTCGCTGGACGGCACCTATGAACGTGTTGCCAAGGCTCTGGCCGAAGTGGAAGCCACACCAGAAGCGCGTGCCCTGTGGAACAAGCGTTTCCTGTGGGCACTGCAGCACGGTGCCATTCCGGCCGGCCGCATCACCTCCAATGCCGGCGCACTGGAACACAAGCCCGCTACCTCCACCATCAACTGCACCGTGTCCGGCACCATCCGCGACTCCATGGATGACATCC
>CAYGBB010000451.1:0-2108 GCA_964347985.1 uncultured Moraxellaceae bacterium | reverse complement strand
AGGTCTTCGGCCATGTGCAGGTCGGCGTTCATGCGCGCCTTGAGCACGGGGATGCGGCCCAGCTTGCTGAACTCGGTGGCGTGCGCCTCGTAGTTGAAGGCGCAGGCGATCAGCACATCAAACCCGGCATCGCCACACTCGCGGGCGGCTTCCACCAGGTCGCTGCGCTGCACGGTGCCGAACTCCGGGCCGATGAAGATTCCGGCGCGCTTTTCGGTGTCGCCTTCCATATAACGACCTTCGGCACAGACCGATCCCTCTCCCGGCCACGGGGTGAGTGCGGTGAAGGTGATGCGGTCTTCCTTGTGCGCCTGCTGCACCCCGGCGGTCTTGAGATTTTCCAGAATCATCTGCGGGAAGGACTGTTTGGCAGCGTATTCGGCGTGGTCTTGCTTGAGGGTGTCGATCAGCTCGTCGTTCTCATCCACGCCCAGCATACGGTGTGGACTCAAGCTTTCCACGGTGAAGGGGCCTGCCACGCGGACACATTTCTTGTTCTCGTAGGGCTTGTCGTAGAGGTATTCGAAATCATCCTTTGAAGCTTTTACGGCGATGGACTTGTCGATCTCCTGCTGCCGGGCGATGCGCGCCTGCCACCAGTCGGCGTGCAGTTTCTTCGCCGTGTCCGGCCACTTGGTATCGGCTTCGCGCGGAATCTCCCACTCCTGCCAGGTCTTCTTGAGCGCGGCGCTCAGCGACTCGCGCAGTGGCTCCAGCTTCGCCTGCCACTGCTCCCAGATGACATCGATCTCGGCGTTGTTGGCGATGGATTTGAGCGTGATATGCGGCACGCGCTCATAGACGAAGCCGTGGCGGATGTCTCCCTGCACGGGCTGCGAACTCGGCGCGCTGCGAGTGACTTCGGCTTCCTTGATCTGGCCCTCGCGGGAATCGGCCAGCAGGTAAAACGGATAGCGCGCGCCCATGATGCGGGCACGGGCCAGCGCCAGCGCGACGCGCGATGTGTCCATCGTGACCCAGCGGCGCCCCCATTGCTCGGCGACGGTGGCGGTGGTGCCGGAACCGCAGGTCGGATCGAGCACAAGGTCGCCGGGATCGGTGGCCATAAGGATGCAGCGTTGAACCACAAAAACATTTGTCTCGACGACATAGCTTTGGTCTCGTGCACCAACTGTGTCCATCCATGTGAGATTTAGTTTTGTCGTGTTGTCGTCGGATAGTTTCATCACGTAGCGAACAAATTGGCCTTCGATCTCTAATCTATCTGCCTTTGCTACACGTTCGAGCTTCTCGGTTCCTGATGGATAACACTGACCAGGTGCTGGTGGCCATTTCTTCCCACGAAACGGCAGATCATAAGCATCTTTCGCACTGAATGATGGGGGCCACATCGAGACGAGCCTGAACGGATCGCCTGTGGGGCTTGCTTCCAATTCCATCTTTGAAAACTTCTTTCGAGTCGTTTCGTCAACTTGACGCCAGTTCCAATGAAAGTCTCCGGATATGTCTATGGGTTTGAAGAGCCGTCTAAACTTTGTCTGCGATGTATTCTTACCAAACCAGATAATGTAGTCGCCCATGCGCTCAAGGTAAGTTGCTCCAAGAGGCATAGTCTTTTTCCGGAACCAGATCATCCCGATGAAATTGTCTTCACCGAAGACTTCATCCATTACCGCACGGACGCGATGGACATTCTCATCACTGATCTGAACGAAGATCGAGCCGGTGTCGGTGAGAAGGTCGCGGGCAACAGTCAGCCGGTCGCGCAGATAAGTCAGGTAGCTGTGGATGCCATCGCGCCAGGTGTCGCGGAACGCCTTGACCTGCTCTGGTTCGCGGGTGATGTGGTCTTTTCCTTCTGATTTTGCGGCACGATCAGTCGTGCTCCACTGGAAGTTGCTGTTGAATTTGATGCCGTAGGGTGGATCGAAATAGATGCACTGCACCTTGCCGCGCAGGCCCTCACGCTCTGCCAGACTGGCCATGACCTGGAGTGAATCGCCGAGGATCATGCGGTTTGTCCAGTTCTGGTCGTGCTGGTAGAACTCGGTCTTGTCCGCGCCCTTGGGGATGCCGTTGAAGTCGGCGAACAGATCGGCGGTGATCTGCCCGGCCCCGTGCTCGCGCTCTTTGGTGGCGCGCAGCAG
>CAYGBB010000450.1:0-2109 GCA_964347985.1 uncultured Moraxellaceae bacterium | reverse complement strand
AACGACATCAAGCTCATCACGTTTGATCTCGACAATACCCTGTGGGACGTGGAGCCGATTGTGGCGCGTGCCGAGAAGGCCATGCGCGACTGGATTCGTGCCGAGCATCCCGGGTTTGTGGCGCGCTTTGATTTTCGTGAGTTTTCACGCCTGCGCCATGCCGTAGTCACGGAATGCCATGACATTGCCCATGACCTGACGGCGCTGCGCACGGAGGTGTTGCGGCGCGCCTTTGTGGAGGGCGGCTATGCGGCGGCCGATGCGGTAACTGCTGCGCGCAATGCGTTTGACGTGTTTTATGCCGGGCGCAATACGGTGGAATATTTTCCGGGGGCGCTGGAGGCATTGGCAGAACTGAAAAAGGATTTTCAGCTCTGTGCGTTGAGCAATGGCAATGCCGATATCGGGCGGGTGGGGCTCGGTCATCTTTTCAGCGGGCACTTTTCGGCGGCCAGCGTCGGTGCGGCCAAACCCGATCCGCGCATTTATCTGGCGGCACTGGCGGCATCCGGCCTGGCACCGGCTCAAGCCATCCATGTCGGTGATCACCCCGAGCAGGACATTGCCGCGGCGGCGGGTGTCGGCATGCGTACGGTCTGGGTGAATTTCACCGATCAGGTCTGGCCGGAGCAACCCCCGGCAGATGCCGAGATCACCTCGTTCGATGAGCTGGTGCCTGTTATCCGCCGTCTGGCCCGTGCCTGACGCGGTTTGTCTCTCCCGGTCAACACACCTGTGTTGTGCAGGCATGGCAATTTCCGCTGCCCTCCCTTAAGCTCACGGCGATTCGCGACCGGCTGGTCGCGCTGATATTCCGTTGCTTGCTGTGGAGAACCCCATGTCCCTTCCTTCCTTTCGCCTGGATGGGCGCCGCGCCCTGGTGACCGGCGCCTCCAGTGGCCTGGGCCAGCATTTTGCCGAGACCCTGGCCAGGGCCGGGGCCGAGGTGGTGCTGGCGGCACGCCGCACCGACCGTAGCCAGGCCGAAGCCGAGCGCCTGCAGGCAGCTGGCCTCAAGGCACATTGCGGGGCGATGGATGTCACCAGTGCCGATTCGGTTCGTGAGGCGCTGACAGCAGCCGAAGCGCAGAGCGGCGGTGTCATCGATATCCTGATCAACAATGCCGGCGTCTCGGGCAACAGCTTCTTTCTCAATCTGGAGGAGGAGGAATGGGATGCCGTGGTCGACACCAACCTCAAAGGCCCTTATCTGGTGGCCCGTGAAATGGCGAAGCGGCTGGTGGCGGCAAAGCAGCCGGGCAACATCATCAACATCGCATCGATTCTCGGCTTCCGCGTGGCGGCCGTGCTGGCACCTTACTGTGCCTCCAAGGCCGGGGTCATTCACCTCACCAAGGCCATGGCACTGGAGCTGGCGCGGTACGGCATTCGTGTGAACGCGATTGCACCGGGCTACATCGAGACGGAAATCAATGCCGGCTATTTCGATACCGAGCCCGGCCTGAAAATGATTGCGCGTATTCCCATGCGCCGCCTTGGTGACAAGAGTGATCTGGATGGCCCGCTGTTGCTGCTGGCTTCCGAGGCCAGCCGCTACATGACCGGTTCGGTCATCGAAGTGGACGGCGGGCACCTCTGCTCAACCCTTTAATTATTTCGTGGAGTAGCTGATGGATTTTTCCCTGTCGCCGGAAATCGAGGATTACCGTCTGCGCGTGCGTGCCTTTGTTGAAAAGCATGTGCTGCCGCTGGAAACACAGCCGTCCGTTTTTGACGAGCATGAAAACATCCGTGAGGACATTGTGGCGCAGGTGCGTGCTCTGGCCCGGGCCGAAGGCCTGTGGGCATTCCAGATGCCCAAGGAACGTGGCGGCCAGGGCATTGGTGTGGTCGGCATGGCAGCGTGTTACGAGGAAGCTGCACGCTCACCCTTCGGTCCGGTGATGTTCAATGCGGCGCCGCCGGATGACGGCAACATGATCCTGCTGGAAAAGGTGCTGAAGACGGAAGCACTCAAACAGCGCTGGCTGCAACCCATTATCGACGGCAAGGTGCGCTCAGCCTTTGCCATGACGGAACCAAAAGGCTGCGGTTCTGATCCGTCGCTCACCTACACGAAAGCAGAAAAGAAAGGTGACAAATGGATCA
>CAYGBB010000449.1:0-2114 GCA_964347985.1 uncultured Moraxellaceae bacterium | reverse complement strand
TCATGGCGTCACTCCTTAATCAATATTCTGCGGCAGGGGCTGTGGCAACGCGTCTGTATCGGACCCGTCAAGCCAGTCAACCTTCTTCATTTTGCGCACCACGACAAACTCGTCGCGGTTACACCCCACCGTACCGTAGTAGTTAAAACCGTAAGCCTGCTGGGCATAGCCGCCAATCATGTGCGTCGGCTTCATGACCACACGTGTCACCGAGTTGTGATGGCCGCCACGGGTGCCGGTCATTTCACTGCCCGGCATGTTCACGATACGTTCCTGGGCGTGATACATCATCACCATGCCTTCCTTCACACGTTGCGACACCACCGCACGGGCCACCAGCGCACCGTTGGCGTTGAAGCACTCGATCCAGTCGTTATCCTCGATACCGGCCTTCTTCGCATCCACTTCGGACATCCACACAATGGGGCCGCCACGGCTCAGCGTCAGCATGATCAGGTTGTCGGAATAGGTACTGTGGATACCCCACTTCTGGTGCGGCGTGATCCAGTTCAGCACGATCTCGGTATTGCCGTTGCTCTTCTTGCCCTTCACGTATTCAGTCGTGCGGGTATTGATCGGCGGACGGTAGCTCATCAACTGTTCACCAAACGCCTGCATCCAGGGATGATCCTGATAGAACTGCTGACGTCCGGTGATGGTGCGCCACGGAATCATCTCGTGCACATTGGTGTAGCCGGCGTTGTAGCTGACATGCTCGTCTTCCAGACCGGACCAGGTCGGGCTGGAAATGATCTTGCGCGGCTGCGCCTGGATGTCACGGAACCGGATCGACTCGTGCTCCTTGCCCACCGCCAGATGCGAGTGATCACGTCCGGTGAACTTGGACAACGCTTCCCAGGCCTTCACGGCGACATGGCCGTTGGTTTCCGGTGCCAGCGAGAGGATCACTTCGGCCGCATCAATGGCCGACTCGATACGCGGACGGCCTTCGCTGACGCCCGGCTCCAGCACCTGATGATTCAACTGGCCGAGGAACTTCACTTCATCCTCGGTATTCCAGTTGATGCCTTTGCCACCATTGCCATTTTTTTCCAGCAGTGGACCGAGCGAGGTGAACTTCTTGTAGATGTTCGGGTAGTCGCGCTCCACCACCACCATGTTCGGCGCATTCTTGCCCGGTACCGGATCAACACCGTCACTCTTCCAGTCGGTGCCACCGAAGGGCTGGGCCAGTTCGCCGACGCTGTCATGCAGCAACGGCACCGTCACCAGATCCTGCTCGACGCCCAGCACTCCGTTGGAGATTTCCGAGAATTTCTTGGCAATGCCCTTGTAGATATCCCAGTCGGAACGGGATTCCCACGCCGGATCAATCGCCGCCGAGAGCGGGTGAATGAAGGGGTGCATGTCGGACGTGTTCATGTCGTCCTTTTCGTACCAGGTGGCCGTCGGCAACACGATGTCCGAGTACACGCAGGTCGATGACATGCGGAAGTCGAGCGTGGTCACCAGATCCAGCTTGCCGATGGCACCCTCGTCGACCCATTCGGCTTCCTTGGGTATCAGGCCGCCGCGCTTGCCGCAGTCCTCGTTCATCACGCCATGCTTCGGCGTGCCGAGCAGGTACTTGAGCATGTACTCATGACCCTTGCCGGAGGAACCGAGCAGGTTGGAGCGCCAGATGAACATGTTGCGCGGAAAGTTGACAGGATTGTCTGGCTGCTCGCAGGCAAACTTGATCGAACCGTCCTTCAGCGACTGCACCACATAATCCTTGGGTGACATGCCTTTTTCGGCGGCTTCACGGCAAATTTGCAGAGGGTTACGATTGAGCTGCGGTGCACTTGGCAACCAGCCGGCGCGTTCGGCACGAATGTTGTAGTCGAGCATGTGCTCGGGGAATTTTTCCTTGTCGGCGAGCGGCGAGAGAATCTCGTGCACGCTCATCTTCTCGTGACGCCACTGCGAGGAGTGGTTGTAGAAGAAGCTGGTGCCGTTCATCTGGCGTGGCGGACGGCTCCAGTCCAGACCGAAGGCCAGCGGCAGCCAGCCACACTGCGGACGCAGCTTTTCCTGGCCAACATAATGCGCCCAGCCACCACCGGACTGTCCCACGCAACCACACATCATCAACATGTTGATGAGGCCACGGT
>CAYGBB010000448.1:0-2118 GCA_964347985.1 uncultured Moraxellaceae bacterium | reverse complement strand
ATCCGGTACCTAAGGTCTCAAGGTAATAAGCCCGGCTGGCACCTGCGCGACGCAGGTGGTCCATGGATGGGGGCTGTCAGAGACAATTTCTTGAAAAAACAACATGTTACATAACTAGGAACCTCTTTGAGGTTGCGGGCAGTGCTTGCTGCTCCCCTTTGGGAGGTGTCTTTAAGGAAGACACAGATGAAGATCTGGATGCGCAAGTCCGTTGCCTACGTTACCGCCCTGGCCATTTTCCAGGGTGGCATCACACCGGCCCTGGCACTTCCCCTCTCGTCGCTGCGTGCCCCGGAAACTCCGGCAGAGCAAGTCTCTGGCCCCGCGGTGACCGAGCCGGTGAATTTCCGTCTGGCTTTTGACGGCCAGGCAGAGACGGCCTTTGTCAGCACCCAGAACACCGTCATCGAATACCCGCTGGCCCGCCGCCAGAGCATTCAGAGTGTCCGTTTCCTGGATGCCGCCCCGTTTGTGCTGACCGTTGAATACTGGGATGGCCGTGCCTGGACACGAGCCACCGAGTGGACCGGCATTGACCTGAGTCAGCAGTCCGCTGGCTGGAACAGTGTTGCGCTGAGCCGTGCGGTGGATACGGATCGCCTGCGCCTGACGCTGGAGCCGCGCACCAGTGCCAGCTCCGGCCTCAAGGAAATCGAATTCTGGACAGCCGATGGTGCTGATGCCCAGGTGGCCGGGGTGGCCGCGACCAGCCAGGCGTTGACGGCCTCCGTCGCTCCCGGTCAGTTCCGGCACTATGTTGCGCCCTTGGGCGAGGGCTGGATTGGAGCCTGGCCGGAGCAGCCTACCGACAATCCGGCTGATAACCAGTTTACGGTCAGCCTGGATCTGGCCCCGGCGGCCATCAAGCGTGCCTGGCTGGTCTATGACCTGTATGGCCTGCAGGACCATGCCGCGGTCAGCCGCAGCATCAACGACCAGTTAGCCGTTGGGGGCTACCTGATCCAGAAGGGCAGCACCTGGAGCCAGCAGAAAGAGGCCGTCAATCCGGCCTGGTTGCGCAGTGGCGACAACCACATCCGGTTCACGCTGCCGGAAAATGCCCCTTACGGATACCGCATCCGCAATCTCAAGCTGGTCGTGGAAGCCAACACCGGTACCCAGTTGCTGGCGGCTCTGCGCAGCACCGGGGCGGCCTCGGCACAGATGGCAACTGTGCATGATGGCAAGGCCAACACCGGAATTACCTTGGCATCCTTGCAGGGTGTTGCAGTTGCACCAGCAGCCGTCACGCAGACGGCTGCTTCCACGGCCACACCCCGTGCCGGCCGTCTGACCGGACTGGCCGAACGTATCAAGGCGGGTCAAAGCCAGGCCAGCAATACCCTGTCGGACGGTCGTGTATATACCGGTACCGGTTCTTCGGCCGGGCATCCACAGGCTCAGGCAGACTCGGCCTGGACTCGCACCCGCCATAGCGACAGTGAGTTGCTGGCTGGTTGTCAGGACGCTTTTTGCCAGGAAGTACTGACGGAAGGTACGGTCGAAGCAACGCTGGTCGACTGGACCCAACTGGAACAGCTTTCCCTTAATGTGGCGGGCAACGGCCTCGCCAATGTGGAAGTGCAGGGGCTTACTGCCTCGGGCTGGTCTCGCGTAGGGAGCAGCCAGCGTTTGTCCGCTGGCTGGAACAGCATCGATTTTGCCCGTCAGCCTGCCATCAAGGCCGTGCGACTCACCTTCGACCGCCTGCCATCGCAGATCAGCCTGAATGAACTGCGCCTGCAGGGCCATGCTGTGCGCGGCACGGTTGCCCGTGATCTGGTCATCACCAGCCCGGTGAATGGCAACTACTTCAGCGACAAGGCGTACATCAAGGGCTATCTCGCCGGCCATCAGGCCGACAAGGCCCAACTGATGGTGGGCAGTCAGCAGATCAAGACCACCAATGGTGAGTTTGAAGTATTGGTGCGTAAGCCGGCGGCCACCACCGGCAGCTGGAGCGTAAACGTTACCGCCATCTACCCCGATGCCCAAGTGGTACGGCAGAACGTGGTGTTCTCGGCCCAGCAGCCACTGGATTACGAACGTGCACTGACTCCGGCCGGCAATACGCAAACTACGCCGGCTACTGCAGCTCCCCAGGTCATCACGCTGGAG
>CAYGBB010000447.1:0-2122 GCA_964347985.1 uncultured Moraxellaceae bacterium | reverse complement strand
CGGTTCACCGCCGCGGCTGACCGACTTGCCGTTGCTTTCCATTTCCAGCTGCGTGAGGTACGCCGGGAAATGCTTGAGTCGGCCGTCATAAGGCAGCACGGCATGCGCACGAATGTCCAGGAAAGTGGCATTCCATACGCCCATCAGGCCCATCAGCACCGGTAGATTCTGTTCCAGTGGAGCCGACAGGAAATGTTCATCCAGTGCATGGGCACCGGCCAGCAATTCGCGGAAACCCTTCATGCCGATACGCAGCGCAATCGGAAAGCCAATGGCCGACCACAGCGAGAAACGGCCGCCAACCCACTCCCAGAACAGCAACTGGTTTTCCGGCGCAATACCCCACTCGGTCATGCGGTCCGGGCGCGTGGAAATCCCCACGAAATGATGACGACGCAGCATTTCCTCGTCGGCGCCAGCCGAGATCATCCAGTGCCAGGCGGTATTGGCATTGGAAAACGTGTCCACGGTGGTGAACGACTTGGAGGAAATAATGAACAGCGTGGTTTCCGGATTGAGCGAATGCAGCAGGTCCGAAATCTGGGTGCCGTCAATCGAGCTCACAAAATGCAGGCTCAGGTCCCGCGCTGCCTCCGGTGCAAATTCCGCCAGTGCGGTACAGGCCATGAAGGGACCAAGATCCGATCCACCCACACCGATATTCACCACGTCACGGATGGCGCGCCCGGAAAATCCGCGCCATTGCCCTGAATGAATGTGTGCCACCATCTCTTCCATGCGTGAAAGACTGGCATGTATGCCCGGTACGATATCCTCGCCTTCCAGCGGCAAGGAACCCTCGCGTGGCAAACGCAGTGCCGAATGCAGGGCAGCGCGATTTTCCGTGGCGTTAACTCGCTCGCCACGCAACAACCCGGTCACCGATTCCTGCATCGAGCAAGCCTTGGCCAGCGCCAGCAGCCCGTCCAGCTCTTGTGCCGTTACGCGCTGCTTGCTGAAATCGGCAAGCAGCGGCCCCATCCTGACGGACAGCGCTTCGGCCCGGCCCGGGTTAGACCACAAGTCACGCAAATGACGCTGGCGCATGTCCTGAGCGAGCGCCTCTAGATGCTGCCATTCCAGCAGGGCTTTCCGTGGCAACATGGATAATCAATCCTTCAAATACTGCTTCAGCCAGTCACGCAGGGCACCCGCTACTAACGGGTCCCGCAGGGCATAGGCCATGTTGGCCTGCAAATGCCCCAGTTTCTGGCCACAGTCGTAACGCACACCGGCAAAGCGGTGGGCACGGAATTCCTTCTTTCCCAGCAAAGCGGCAATGGCATCCGTGAGCTGGATTTCTCCACCGGCTCCCGGTGGCAACTGCTCGATCACCGCAAAAATTTCCGGCGGCAATACATAGCGCCCCACTACGGCCAGCGTACTGGGCGCAACCGCAGGCGCCGGCTTTTCCACCATGGCAGTAATGCGTTCGCCATTCAGCGAGACAATACCATAGCGATTGGTCTGGTCTGCCGGCACGTTTTCCACGGCCAGGGAATAGGCCCCGGTCTGGTCATGCAGTGCCACCATGTCGGCCAGGCAGCCTTCGGCGGGCGCATCAATCAGGTCATCCGGCAACATCACGGCAAACGGACGATTGCCGACCATGTCACGGGCACAGCCCACGGCATGGCCCAAACCACGCGCCCCGTCCTGAAATACCACCTGCAGGGTCATGCCGGCCGGCAAGGTGTTGCGCACGCGATCCAGTGCCGCCTGGTTGCCACGGGCACTGAGCATGTCTTCCAGCACCGGAACCGGGCGAAAATGCGCTTCAATGGCCGGCTTGGCCGGGCTGCTGACCAGCACCACCTCGCGTACACCGGCACGTGCGGCTTCTTCCACGGCCAGCTGAATCAGCGGCACATCCACGATCGGCAGCATTTCCTTGGGCACAACCTTGGTGGCCGGCAGAAAACGGGTTCCCATTCCTGCTACTGGAAAAACGACAATATCAATTGACAAAGCAATTACTCCAACAAAATTCCATAGCCAGTCATAGCGGCTCCGTCTCCGCAGAATATCTGCCTGACTAAACCTCGCGCTTGAGAGCAATCACCTTTTCAGAAACGGATGCTGCAGAAACTGATGTTTTCACCCCATGGACATCAGCCAATCC
>CAYGBB010000446.1:0-2127 GCA_964347985.1 uncultured Moraxellaceae bacterium | reverse complement strand
CTGCCATACGGTGCCGTGATTACGGTCAAGGATGGTGCGGAAGTGAAGGGTGGCCAGATTGTCGCCAGCTGGGATCCGCATACCCACCCGATCATTATCGAGATGGCTGGACGCGCCAAGTTCATCGACATGGAAGACGGCCTCACGGTACGTAACCAGACCGACGAGCTGACGGGCCTGACCAATATCGAAATCATGGATCCCAAGGATCGCCCGGCGGCAGGCAAGGATCTTCGTCCTTGTGTGCGCTTGGTGGATGCCAAGGGCAATCCGGTCATGGTTGAAGGGACAGACCAGCCAGTACAGTACTTCCTGCCGCCAATGGCAATGACGGCCCTGCAGGACGGCTCGATGGTAGGTGTGGGTGATGTCATCGGTCGTATCCCGATGGAGTCGTCCAAGACGCGTGACATCACCGGTGGTCTGCCGCGTGTGGCCGACCTGTTCGAGGCACGCAAGCCCAAGGAATCCGCCATCCTGGCCGAAAAGTCGGGTGTCGTGACCTTTGGCAAGGAAACCAAGGGCAAGCATCGCCTGATCATCACGCCAGATGATGGCTCCGAGATCTACGAAGAGCTGATTCCGAAGTGGCGTCAGATCAACGTCTTTGAAGGCGAGCGTGTTTCCCGTGGTGAAACCATTTCGGATGGCCCGCAGAACCCGCATGACATCCTGCGCCTTAAGGGTGAAACGGCGCTGGCCACCTACATCGTTAATGAGGTCCAGGACGTCTATCGTCTGCAGGGCGTGAAGATCAACGACAAGCATATTGAAGTCATCATCCGCCAGATGCTGCGTAAGGTGGAAGTGGTTGAAAGTGGCGACTCGGGAATGATCAAGGGTGAGCAGGTCGAGTATGGTCGCGTAATGGAAGAGAATGAGGCGCTCAGGTTGGGCGACAAGTTCCCGGCCCGTTTCGACCGTATCCTGATGGGGATCACCAAGGCATCGCTGGCCACGGAATCCTTTATCTCGGCAGCCTCCTTCCAGGAGACTACGCGCGTATTGACCGAAGCCGCAGTGACCGGCAAGGAAGATGATCTTCGTGGCCTCAAGGAGAACGTCGTTGTCGGACGACTGATTCCGGCCGGTACCGGCTTTGCCTACCATGCCGAGCGTCGTCGCGTGCGCCAGGCAGAGCGTACAGTGGTGGCCCCCAGTGCCATTGACGTAGAGCAGGCGCTGTCGGATGCGTTGAATCAGGGCGAGTAAGCCTGCAATGCCTCTGGGGTCGTGGTTGACCAGTCGTCCTTGACGTTCTGGCCGCCACGCCCTAGAATCCGCAACCCTCAAAAAAGACTATGTCTTTTTGGGGGTTTTTATTGACTACGGGAGAATATTGCCACCATGGCAACCACCAATCAGCTGATCCGCAAGGGTCGCACCGCACTCGTCGAGAAGTCCGGCGTGCCTGCGCTCAAGGGCAGCCCGCAGCGCCGCGGCGTCTGCACGCGCGTCTACACTACTACTCCGAAGAAGCCGAACTCCGCTCTCCGCAAGGTTTGCCGTGTTCGTTTGACCTCCGGTTTTGAAGTCAGCTCCTACATCGGGGGCGAAGGCCACAACCTGCAGGAGCACTCTGTGGTCCTGATTCGCGGTGGTCGTGTCAAGGATCTGCCCGGTGTGCGTTACCACACCGTCCGCGGCTCCCTGGATTGCGCCGGCGTCAAGGATCGTAACCAGAGCCGTTCCAAGTACGGCACCAAGCGTCCGAAGAAGTAATTCTTGCGGCGCAGTAAGGCCCGGGCATTTCAGTTTTTAACTTTAAAGTCCCGGACAACCCTGAAGCGTAATTAAAGGTTAATGAGAAAATGCCAAGAAGACGTGTAGTAGCAGCCCGTGAAATCCTTCCGGACCCGAAGTTCGGTAGCCAGACTATTGCCAAGTTCATCAACCACGTAATGGAGCGCGGCAAGAAGTCGATTGCCGAGTCCGTGGTCTATGGTGCGCTTGAGCGTGTTGCCGAAAAGACCAAGGGTGACCCGGTCGACTTTTTCGAGAGCACTCTCGACAAGGTTCGCCCGATGGTTGAAGTAAAGGCGCGTCGCGTCGGCGGTGCCACCTACCAGGTGCCCATGGAAGTACGCCCCTCCCGTCGTACTGCCCTGGCCATGCGCTGGCTGGTGG
>CAYGBB010000445.1:0-2130 GCA_964347985.1 uncultured Moraxellaceae bacterium | reverse complement strand
CCTTTTCAGGGATGTCCGGCCTTTTTATTGGGTAGCTCAGTGGCTCAGCCTGCTGCAGCGCTCACTTTTGCAGGAACAGGCTTTTCAACCGGCTTGGCGGGTTTCTCTGCCGCCGCCGGCAATCTTGCCCACGCCGCGGCCTTGAGAATGTTCAGCGCTTCGTTCAACTGGTAGTCCTGTTCAACGAGTGCTTTGCCGTCTTCTTTTTTCTTGTCGGTATCGGCTGCCGCCGGCTTGCTCTTGTCGAGGTTTTTATCGACGCTCTTGTTGACGGGCTTGTCAGCTGACTTTTCTGTTTTTTCAGCCTCTGCCGCCTTGTCCTTGTCGTTGCCAAGATGGCCCTGCAAATCCGCCTCGCGCACGCTCAGGCCACCCTCCAGCACACTGACCCGCGCCGGGTTCACAACGATATCGGGCTTGATGCCTTCGGCCTGGATGGAGCGCCCGCTCGGGGTGTAATAGCGCGCCGTGGTGAGCTTGATGCCCTTGCTGGCACTCAGCGGCAGCACGGTCTGCACCGAGCCCTTGCCGAAGGTGGTGGTGCCCACCACGAGTGCGCGACGATTATCCTGCAAGGCACCCGCCACAATTTCAGAGGCGGAGGCCGAGCCACCATTCACCAGCACCACCATCGGTGTGCCGTCCAGAATGTCGCCCGGCGTTGCCGTGAACTCCTGGCCCGCACCCGCCTGACGGCCGCGCGTCGACACAATCACGCCCGTGTCGAGCAGGGCATCGCCAACGGCCACCGCACCATCCAGCACGCCGCCAGGATTGTTGCGCAGGTCCAGCACGAGACCGCGCAAGGCGCCCTTGTTTTCCGTCTTCAGCTTGTCGACCTCGCGCTTGAAATCGCGACCGGTATGCACCTGGAACTGGCTGATGCGGACGAAACCAAAACCTGCTTCCAGCAGACGGCTGCGCACACTGGTCATTTCAATGCGGGCGCGCACCAGCGTGATTTCTTTCGGCTCTTCACCCTTGCGGATGATGGTCAGCACAATCTTGCTGCCGGGCTTGCCGCGCATCAGCGTGATGGCATCGGCCAGGCTCATGCCCTGCACCGACTTGCCGTCCAGCTTGATGATGTAGTCACCGGCCTGAATGCCGGCTTTCGCTGCCGGGGTATCGTCAATCGGCGAGACCACGCGGATCAGGCCGTCTTCCATGCCGACCTCGATACCGAGGCCGCCAAATTCGCCGCTGGTGCTGTTATGCAGGTCTTCAAAGCCCTTGGCATCGAGATAGGCGGAATGCGGATCAAGCGAGGACAGCATGCCGCGAATGGCATTCTCGAACAGCGTGCGGTCTTCCACCGGTTCCACATAAGAAGCGCGAATGCGTTCGAAGACTTCGACAAAGGCACGCATGTCTTCAAGGGGCAGGCGCGAGGCAGGCACCGCCGGCTTGTCCGTGGCGGGTGTCGGTGTATCGGGGGGCAAGGGCACAGCCGCAGGTTCGGCCGCCCAGACCGGGGCGCCAAGCACGAGGAGCAACAACCATGGCTTGTACACGCGCATCAACTCTCTCCCCTCGGCACCGGCACATCCGGTGCACTTGTCTGGCTTCCAGCATAGAGGCCTTCACCGGCGACTGCCAGATGTGCCTCCTTTAACCCATGCGCCTTATTTGAAACTGCACCAGCCCGCCGGGTCACTGGGACGCCCACGGTGGCGAATCTCGAAATAGAGGCCCGAGGCATCACTGCCATCGCCGCCGCCTACGCTGGCAATGACTTCGTTACCGCCAACACTTTCACCGGCCTTCTTGTGCAACTTGTCATTCTGCCCGTACAGCGACATCAGGCCACGGCCATGGTCCACGATAATCAGATAGCCATACCCGCGCAGGTAATCGGCGTAAGCCACCTTGCCCGGCCGCACCGCCCGGACCGGACTCCCCGGTGCGGCGGCCACCACAATGCCGTTCCAGCGCAACCCGCCGGCACGGGCACTGCCGAAGCGTGAGCGGATGCCGCCATCCGCGGGCAATGCACAACGGCCACTGTAGGGCATCGGCTTGTAATCCGGCACATTACTCACCACCGGCTTGCTCGGCACGGGCACCGGCACCGGTTTGCCCTGTGCCACTGCATCACGGGCCCGTTTTTCCTGCTCTGCCTGTTGCTGC
>CAYGBB010000444.1:0-2134 GCA_964347985.1 uncultured Moraxellaceae bacterium | reverse complement strand
GCGATACACAGGCCAGATCTGCACCACGCAAGGCGGCTATCACCTGGGACTCATCCGGGTGCAGCAGGGCCGACTTCAGCACGGCCACTTCATCCAGCTTCTGCACGGCAAACGACAACCATGAGCGCAACTCACTGCTGATGCTTTTTTCCCTGACCAGATCCACCGGCACATGCTGCAGGGAACAGCTGCTGCTGACCCAGAGCCTGTCACCCAGACGCGATCTCACCTCCTTCAGCACAGCCACTTTTTCACGGATATTGGCGCGCCAGATATTGCGGCCATCAATCACGCCGAGGGAAAGCACCTTGTATTCCGGCAAGCGATCGACCACCTGCTGCCACTCGTTTCCGGAGCGCGTAACATCAATGTGCAGACCAGCCACCGGCAAATGGCAGGCCAGCCAGAGATTGTCCGCCAGTGGACCGAAATAGTTGGCGATCAGGATATTGATGTCACGCCGCTGCAGTCGGTTGTAGGCAAACTCGAATGCCGCCTGCCAGGCCACCGGCAAATCCAGCGCCAGAATGGGTTCATCAATTTGCACCCACTCCACACCCAGCGCCACCAGCTCGGTCATGACATTGGCATACACCGGCAACAGTTCAGGCAACAGATCCAGTCTGGAAAACTCGCTGCCCACACACTTGCTCAGCCACAGATAGGTCAGCGGCCCTACAAGCACCACCTTGGCTTTGTGGCCCTGTGCTTGCGCCTCACGTACCTCATCAAACAGGCGGGTGCTGCCAATGTGGAAAGCCTGGTCAAAGGTCAGCTCCGGAACAAGGTAGTGGTAATTGGTATCGAACCACTTTGTCATTTCCTGTGCGACCGTATCAGTGCCAGTTGGAGCCCGACCGCGCGCCATGCGGAACTGGGTATCGAGATCAATCTCACCCGTAACAGGTCCGAAACGCTCCGGTACTACGCCCAGCAGGGCTGAAGTGGCCAGCACCTGGTCGTAGAAGGCGAAATCCCCCACGGTAACAACATCCAGCCCTGCCTCGGCCTGCTGGGACCAATGCCGGACACGCAGGCTGCGCCCCACCTGCTCGAGCTGTGCTTGTGTGATCTTGCCGGCCCAGTAGTCTTCCAGGGCTTTCTTGAGTTCACGGTCCGCCCCGATGCGGGGAAAGCCGACGATATGTGCCTTCATGATGCCACTCCTTGCTTGAATGGCATTCAGTGTGAAGCAGGCTTTACATGAATCAAAATCAATTATCTAATGTGTCTCATGAAAACGGCTCACAGAAGGCTTCTGCCATGATCGATATCCGTCACCTGCGCACACTGGCCGCCATCCGCGAGACGGGGTCACTGGCCGAGGCGGCCGAGCGCCTCCATCTCACCCAGTCTGCGTTGTCTCATCAGCTCAAGGGCCTTGAAGAGGTGATTGGTCTCAGCCTGTTTGCCCGCAAGACATACCCGCCCCGCTTCACCCGTGCCGGTGAGCGCCTGCTGGAGCTGGCCGACCTCATTTTGCCCGCCTTGCGCGCCGCCGAGCGCGATATCGGCAAACTGAAAAGCGGGCGTGCCGGCCGCCTGGTGATGGCCATCGAATGCCACAGCTGTTTTGAATGGCTGATGCCGGCACTCAACCGTTATCGCGAGGACTGGCCAGAGGTGGAGCTGGATTTTGTCAGCGGCTTTCATGGCGATGCCCAGGAAGCGCTGACCCGTCGCGAACTGGATCTGGTGGTGACTTCAAACCCGGACCAGCAGCGGACTGATCTGCAGTTTGTGCCTCTGTTCAACTACGAAGCCTTGCTGGTGGTAGCCCCCTCGCACCCGCTGGCGACTCATGCGTATGTCTCGCCGGAAGCACTGGCGACGGAAACCCTGATCACCTATCCCGTGGATGAAGACCGGCTCGATATCTTCACCCACTTCCTGCACCCGGCCGGCATCCGCCCGGCAAAACTGCGCACCAGTGAAATCACCCTGATGATGGTGCAGCTGGTGGCGAGTGGCCGCGGTGTCTGTGCTCTTCCGTCTTGGGCCGCACAGGAATATGTGCAGCGGGGATGGGTGAAAACGCTCACGCTGGGCCGCGAGGGCATCTGGCGCACGCTGTACGCGGCCATTCGCGAGGAAGATGCCGAGCTGGCGTTTGTGCAGGATTTCCTGTTAACGG
>CAYGBB010000443.1:0-2139 GCA_964347985.1 uncultured Moraxellaceae bacterium | reverse complement strand
GACATGAAAGTGCTGATCTGTGACGACGAAGCACTGGCGCGCGAACGTCTGGCGCGCTTCCTGAAAGACATGGACGGCTACGAGATCGTCGGTGAGGCCGAGAACGGGCGTGATGCCCTGGAGCAGGCCGAGGCCACGGTGCCGGACATCGTGCTGCTGGACCTGCGCATGCCGGTCATGGACGGCATGGCCTGTGCCGAGAGGCTGGCCCAGTTGCCGGAGCCTCCTGCCGTGATTTTCTGTACCGCCTACGATGAGCATGCCCTGGCGGCATTCCAGGTACAGGCGGTGGGCTATCTGCTCAAGCCGGTACGCCGCGAACAGCTGATCGAGGTGCTGGGGCGGGCCACCCGGGTCAACCGTGCCCAGCTCGAGGCGGTGCGCCAGGGCGAGGGTCACAACCATGGCGGCCGCAGCCACATTACCGCCAAGACCCATCGCGGCATCGAACTGATACCGATTGATGACGTGCGCTACTTCCTCGCCGACCAGAAATACGTGACGGTGCGGCACGGCAAGGGCGAGGTCCTGATCGACGAGACCCTCAAGGATCTGGAGAACGAGTTTGGTGCCCGTTTCATCCGCATCCACCGCAATGCCTTGCTGGCGCTGGAGTTTCTCGATGGTCTCGAGCTGGTGTCGCCTGGGCAGTATCAGGTGCGCATGAAGGGGATCGAGGAGCGTCTGGTGGTGAGCCGCCGGCATCTGCCCGAGCTGCGCGATACCATGCTCAAGCTCTGACGACGGGCCGGAGACCAGACCGGGGCTGCGCAGCCATTGCCATCGGCAGCCCCTTCCCCTAGAGTCTTGCCCGAGCCAGCTGCCACCGATCCGGCAGTGCCCACTATAAAAACAAGGAGCTCCCCATGAAGCGTCTTCTCGCGGCCACTGCGATGGCCTTTGCCCTGTCCGGCTGTGCAACGGCAGTGGCCCCGGTTAACGGCCTGCTCTACTCCAATGTCAGTGCGCCCCTGATGGTCACCGGTTCTGCCGACAAGCCCACCAAGGTCGGCCGCTCCTATGCCCGTTCCTTCTTTGGTCTGTATGCCACCGGCGATGCCACCATCGAAACGGCGGCCAAGAACGGCGGCATCACCAAGATTCACCATGTCGACCATGAAAGCCAGGTGATCCTGGGCGTGATCGCGGACTACACCACGGTTGTCTACGGCAACTGATCCGGTACCGGTTTGCTGATCAGGTGTTGAAACGGGTTGAAAAAAGCACCACTCGCAAGGGTTGGTGCTTTTTTGCTTCTGGCTTCGCGGTGGCGGGCCATAACCAGGCACGGCAAATCAGTTAAACTCCCCGCCAACTCCTTCCGTCCAGCCCCATACCATGCCCAACATCCTTCGCATCGCCACCCGTAAATCGCCCCTGGCCCTCTGGCAGGCCGAGCACGTTCGCGCCGAACTGGAGCGCCTGCATCCGGGTCTCGTGGTCGAGCTTGTCACTTTTACCACCCAGGGTGACAAGATCCTCGATACGCCGCTGGCCAAGATCGGCGGCAAGGGCCTGTTCGTGAAAGAGCTGGAGGTGGCGCTGCTGGATGGCCGTGCCGATATTGCCGTGCACTCCATGAAGGATGTGCCCATGGAGTTTCCGGATGGCCTCGGCCTCATCGCCATCGGCGAACGCGAAGACCCGCGCGATGCGTTTGTCTCCAACGGGCATGCGTCGATTGAGGCATTACCGGCCGGTGCCGTGGTCGGTACCTCCAGCCTGCGGCGCCAGTGCCAGCTCCGTCATCGCCGTCCCGACCTTGTCATCAGGGATCTGCGCGGCAACGTCAACACGCGCCTGGCCAAGCTGGATGCGGGGGAGTTCGATGCCGTGATCCTGGCCAGTGCCGGGCTCAGACGTCTGGGTTTTCACGAGCGCATCCGTGCCGATATCGCGCCGGAATTCTCGCTGCCGGCGGTCGGGCAGGGCGCACTCGGTATCGAGGCGCGCCTCGGTGATGCACGAGTGGCTGCGCTGGTGGCGCCACTGGATCACCCCGCGACCTCGGCAAGGGTGCGTGCCGAACGCGCCATGAACCGGCATTTGCAGGGTGGCTGTCAGGTGCCAATCGCAGGCTATGCCGAATTGCAGGGCGATGAGCTTTTTTTGCGCGCCCTGGTGGGCAGTGTCGATGGC
>CAYGBB010000442.1:719-2140 GCA_964347985.1 uncultured Moraxellaceae bacterium | reverse complement strand
GCCCTCAGGACGTGATGGTCACCTATGAATTCCTGACCCGTACCCTGCCCACACGGGGAGAGACGGCTGTTTTGGGCGTGCCGCGCACGCATGCCGAATTTTTGCTGGACCGTTATGGCTATATCCGGGCGCGCTGGGTGCCGGAAGAAGAGCCGGACGGCTGGACAAGCCCGGACGCGCTGGGCGCAGAGCTGGACAAGTTGGCGGCAGAAACCCGAATACCACCGCCGCCCGACGATCACATTCACTGAGCCCGGGAAAACTTCATGCATACCCATCAGTCAACCCACAGCAAGAGGTACACCATGAAAACGCTATTTAAAAAAGCCGCATTCTCTTTTTGCCTGTTGGCGGGCACAAGCATGGCGCTTGCCGCATCTGATCCGCATGCAGGGCATCATGCCGCGAAGCCCGCAGTGACGAAAAGCAGCAAGGGGCAAACGCCCATGCTCAAGCTGCTGATGCCGCGCAACGGCGACCGCGTGGAGGGCCAGATGGCCATCGTGATCGAAACGGATGCCGATCTTGGTGAGACCACCATGAGTGCGGCGAAGATCGGCACTCACCTGCATATCCGCCTGGATGACAACTCGATGATGCCGACGCGCGAGCAGTTTTTCTCTGTTGGTGGCAACCGCTACGTCTACCTCCTTGATCTGCCGGTGACCCCCGGCAAGCACCAGGTGTCCGTGTACTGGGCCGGGGGCGATCACCAGACGATCGAGGCGTCAATACAGCGCGCCGACATTACCGTTCAGGATCACTGACCCAGGCACTCATAACATCACTCATGACATCAACTGACACAGGAGCACATAAAAAATGTCGGCATTAACGCTGTTGCGGACACCCGAAGCCAAGCGTGCGCTGGGCGCTGTCTTCGGGCAGATAGGGAAGGGCACCTTTTCACGCGCCATGGTGCGCGCACTCTGGCAGAACCGTGGCAGTGCCGGCATTGGCAGGCAGTTCTTCCTGGCGTTCTGGGAGACGCTCGGCGAGCGGGAAGCCGTGATTGATGGTGCCACCCGCATGACTTTCCGGGAGTTCCGTGAGTGCGTCCTGCGCACAACGGATGCACTGCATACCCTGGGCCTGCGTGAAGGCGATGCCTGCGCCGTTCTCATGTACAACAGCGCCACCTGGTTTGAGATCAATCAGGCCTGCAATCTGTCCGGCTTTGCCATGCCCATGCTGAACTGGCACCTCAAGCCTGGCGAACTGAAGCAGTGTGTTGAGCAGGCGGGCGCCAAGGTGCTCATTATCGACCCCGAGTTCATTGCCATCGTCGAGTCGATCCGCCACGAACTGCGCGTCGACCACATCGTTGTGACAGGCGACCAGCCAGCACCGGAAGGCATGCGCTCGCTGGCCGAACTGACCGCCTCGGCAACCCCCCGACTGCATCCCGGCAAGTTTCATAT
>CAYGBB010000442.1:0-709 GCA_964347985.1 uncultured Moraxellaceae bacterium | reverse complement strand
GGCCTACAGCGGCGGCACCACCGGCACGCCAAAGTTCATCAATATGGACCAGACCGCCATGTTCGGCGACGAGGATGGCAAGCGGCGCGGTGCTTCGCGTGACGAAGCCGTGCGCATGAGCATCATGCAGCTGAGCGCACTGGGCTGGTACGGGCTTGGCAAGCTGCACGATCCGGTGACCGGCAATGCGCGCTCCCTGATCCCCGGCCCCCTGTATCACGCGGGCGTTCAGGTCGCCGTGCTGCCCTTCCTGTTTGGCGCCACGGTCGTGCCGATGCGAAAGTTCACTGCCGAGGGTTTTCTGCAGATGATCCAGGACGAGCGCATCAACTGGACTTTCGTCGCGCCGACCATGCTGGAGCGCGTGCTGGCCTTGCCGGATGAGGTCAAGGCACGTTACCGGCTGGGCAGCATGCGCTCCCTGATTTGCGCCGCCGCACCTTGCGCCCCCCACGTCAAGCAGGAGATCAATGCCCTGTTCCGGCGTCAGGGCGCGCCGGACGATGTCTTCCACGAGTACTACGGCGCATCGGAGACCGGCATCATCACCATCCTCCTGCCCGAGGACTATCAGGCCGATCCGGCGCGCTATCGCAGCGTAGGCAAGGTGCGTGCGGCTGAGTGCCGGATTTACGACGCCGAAAAAGGCCAGTGGGCACCGACAGGGCAGGCCGGCAAGGTGCTGGTGCGCTCGGCACTGACCTTTGGC
>CAYGBB010000441.1:0-2148 GCA_964347985.1 uncultured Moraxellaceae bacterium | reverse complement strand
CTGGGCTGGAGCGTATTGCCGGCCAGCATGGCCGATCATGAGCTCGTGATACTGAACATCGACGGAATTACCCTGAAGCGCAGTCTGGGGGTGGTCTATCATCCACGGCGAATCCTTTCACGAGCGGCTCAGGCCATGCTCGACCTGCTATTACCGGAACAAACAACATGAAACTACTCCAACTGCTTACTGCCACTGCCTTGAGCATGGTCATGGCTGCTTGCAGCACGCTACCCGGGCGCGAGGGCAATGTGGATGCCGTACTGGCCGCCAGCGGACTGGAGGCCCAGCTGGCACGACTGCAGCAACCTCTGCCCGTGGGCAAGACCAGCGGCCCAAGCATGCTCATTCCGGATGAGTGGCTAACCATTGTGAACACCACCATTGCCGAGGCAGTGAAGCCCGAAGCCATTCGTCAGGAGCTGCGCAGCACTCTGCTGAAGGACCTGACATCGCGCGAGCTGGCCGCTGTGCAAGGTTTTTATGAATCAGAGTCGGGCAAGAACGTGGTCGCGCTGGAAAGCGGCACACTAACCACCCTGGGCACAAAACGTCTTGGCGATGCGACGCTGGATGAACTGGCACGCACGACGGGAGCCGGCAAGGCTGTCAGCATGCTGGCTGAGCGTGGTTTGAATGCAGCCGTTGATATCGCTTTCAAGCACCGTTGCTTTGGTCTGGACCAGGTACCATTTGCCGGCCTGCTTGGCGGCGTCATGAAAAAATCCCAGCTGGGCATGCTGCGGGATAGTGTTAACCAGAGCCTGTACAACCGCTATGCGTCACTCTCGGAAAATGATGCCGAGGCCTACCTTGCATTTGCGCGATCCCCTGCTGGCAGCAAATTCTACAATGCGCGCACCTCGGTCATGACTACTTATGCCGGTCGTGCAGGAGACTCGCTGAGCAGCACACTGGCCGATGCAGTAACCGCTGCTTGCAAAAAGAAATAAAAAGGGTCCTTGGCGCAGTCATAAAAAATCCCGGAATGATCCGGGATTTTTTATGACTGCCACTTCCTTACAAGGAAGCATCCGCCTTGAGCATCTGCCGATGGCGTAGAGCAAAGTAAAGTATCGGGATAAGTACCAGCGTCAACAATGTCGACACCAGAATCCCGAAGATCAGGGAAATGGCCAAACCATTGAAGATGGGGTCATCCAGGATAAAGAATGCCCCCATCATGGCCGCCAGCCCGGTCAGTACAATGGGCTTGGTTCGTGCGGCAGCGGCTTCGATAACCGCATCACCGAGCATCATTCCCTCGGCCACTTTCAGGTTAATGAAATCCACCAGCAGAATGGAATTTCGCACAATGATGCCGGCCAGCGCGATCATGCCGATCATGGACGTGGCGGTAAAATGTGCCCCCAGTAGCGCATGTCCCGGCATCACGCCAATGATGGTCAGTGGAATCGGCGCCATGATGACCAGTGGCACGCTGTAGGAACCGAACTGTGCCACCACCAGCAGGTAAATCAGGATCATGCCGACGCCATAGGCCAAGCCCATGTCACGGAAGGTTTCATAGGTGACCTGCCACTCCCCATCCCACTTGATCGCATATTCGCGATACGGGTCGTCCGGCTGCTGCGTGAAATATTCACTCAGGGTGGCACCATGCGGCAACTTGATGGCCTGTATGTCTGAACGCATGGCAAACATGCCGTAAAGCGGGCTGTCGAGCTCACCCGCCATATCACCAAATACATAGACCAGCGGCATCATGTCTTTGTGGTAATGCACCTGATCACGGGTTTCCCGGCGTACCTGAACCAGATCGGACAAGGGAACAGCACGACCATCCATTGCTGGCACGGTCAGCTTGAGCGCCGCATCCAGACTGCTGCGTGATTCCGGTGGCAGTGCCAGTCGAACCGGCACACTGCTGCGCGAATCCGGCACCATCAGTGACGTCACATCCACACCAGTGAACGCCACTCGCAACGTAGCTGCAATCTGTTGGGGCGAAACGCCGGCCAGCATGGCCTTGTTGCGATCCACCACCAGACGCTCCTGAATGGCAGAGTCCACCGTAGTGTCATCAATTGCCATGATGTCCGGTGTCTTTTCAAATACGGTCCGCACTGATTTAGCGAGCGCACGGCGGCCTTCATCATCGGGACCGTAGATTTCTGCCACAAGCGG
>CAYGBB010000440.1:0-2153 GCA_964347985.1 uncultured Moraxellaceae bacterium | reverse complement strand
CGATATGGCCCGCCGAGACCACCACACCAATGGTAATCGGGCGCTCCTTGCCAATCTCGTCAATCACCCAGGCAGTACGATTGCCATCACGCCAGTATTTGACGCGCATGCCTGCATACGGATGATCCAGTACCTTTGCCGCACGTGTCTTGAGCTCAGGCGTCATCCAGAGCATTTGTGACGCCGGCACCTTGCCATCAAAACCATCAGACAAAAAACGGTCCAGCGAAACATCGGCAGCACAAGACAGGGAGGACAGGGACAGCATCGTCAGTAACACCACAATACGTGACATCATTTTCATCCCCATAGCCTTCAGGCACAAAAGCCCCGGTATCATCCGGGGCTTTGCAATGCATTCGCTCAACACAGGCTCAGAAGCTGTAGCCCATGCCAAGGGCAAAGCCGTCCTCGTCGCTGGCCCCTGCTGCCAGTTTCACATTCTGCTGGTCCTGCACATCCAGTTTCAGCACTGCACGCGGAGTCAGCCAGTAGTTCACGCCATAGTTCCATTGCGCCATGCGGTCCACACTATTGGAAGAAGCGGTCCACTTGTCCCACTCACTGAAACGCGCAAATACACCCACCTTTTCCAGCGGTTTGTATCCCAACTCTAGATACCCGCCTTCCTGCTCCGTGCCATTGGCAATAGAGGCCGCCAGATCATCAATTTTCCAGCGTGCATGCAGGGCACGCACACTCAGGCCCCCGAGCTGATAGCCCACATGCGCCTCAATCATGTCAGCCTTGTCGCCGCTTCCCGCCACATTGTCCTGACTGAGATCCTGCTCCTGATGCCAAGCCACGCCCAGCTCAAGTCCCTTGATCCCGGTGTACTTCAGACGTGCCGTGTACGCTAAATCTTCAGCCACCGCTTTGGCACCCTTCTGGCGACCACTGCGGATTTCTGCCTTGCTGTTCTTGAGACCGGTCGACACCATCGCGTCGTAGCCAAAACCAGGCAGAATCTCGCCACTCGCCTTGACTGCACCCTCCCACCATGTGGTCGGGATGATTGCCGTTTCCACCGGGTTCCGCTTCACGCCGTAAAACGTCTCGGGTTCGTGCGTTTCATTCAGAAAGCCTACCGGCATCAACATCTGTCCGACAGCCAGCTTCTGTTCACCGATGTAGTCCCACTCCAGATACATCTGCTCAAGTTCGATCTCGCCCGGCTTGGTACTGGCACTGCAGGTTGCCGTTGCGCCACTCACCGTACAGGTCTTCACATCGGTATCGGCCACCAGGGCATGCTCCAGCTCGAATTCGGACTGCAGGCGCACCTTGTCAGAGAACTGGTGGCCCACATACAGCACGAAACGGTAGGCATCATACTGATCCGGAGCATTGTCGTAGTGATAGAACTGCGCTTCACCGTAGCCGCCCAGTGTTGTGCGCCGGAACCACTCCCCCCCAGACGACTCCTTTTTTTCGACCTCTGCAGTCAGCGCCTCGATCTGCGCCTGCTGGACCTTGAGCTGGGCAGCCAGCGCTTCCAGGGAGGGGGCAGCATCTTCCGCCACGGCAATCACGGGAACGGACAGGAACAGTGCAGCAACAGCGATGGAAAGACGGGAAAGCTTCAACACGATAAGCCCTCAGGTTATGGCCAGACGGGATAGCACGGCCGGGACGAAGCGAAATCTACACAAAACAAATACTAAGTGCAAATCATTATCATTTAGATATTGATCCAGATCAGGCAAGCGGCAATCACGCCCATAAAAAAGCCCGGCAACAAGTGCCAGGCTTTTGGGCGGGTTTCGGCAAACGCAGCAAAAACCCTACAGGATCGACGATGATCAGTCCTTTTTAGGGGCTGCTTCCTTGACGATAGGCGCCAACTCACCCTTTTGCATCATTTCCATGACGATGTCACAGCCGCCAATCAGCTCACCCTTTACCCAAAGCTGGGGAAAAGTCGGCCAGTTGGCAATCTTTGGCAGAGTGGCGCGAATTTCCGGGTTTTCAAGAATATTCACATAAGCAAACGGTTCGCCGATCTGGGTCATCGCCTCCACCACGCGGGCCGAGAAGCCGCACTGCGGGAACTGGGGTGTACCCTTCATGTAAAGGATGACGGGGTTTTCGGCGATCTGCTGCTTGATGAGGGCTTCGATATCCATGGGGACACTACCTGACAGGGAACAATG
>CAYGBB010000439.1:0-2164 GCA_964347985.1 uncultured Moraxellaceae bacterium | reverse complement strand
GTGCCCGGCCCGACGAACCCGGCGGCTGCGGAAACCGGGAGTGAGCTGCCGGGAAAGGAAAGTCCCGCCGCCGGCAATCCTGCCCTCCTCCTTTCCCCCGCACAGCACTGAGTCGTTTATGGATCATTTCACTCCCCGGAACGGCGAGCTGTTTGCCGAAAACCTGCCCTTGGCAGAATTGGCACAGCGCTTTGGCACGCCCACCTATGTCTATTCGCGGGCCACGCTGGAGCAGCATTACCGTGCCTTTGACGAGGCCTTTGCCGCCATTCCGCATCAGGTTTGTTATGCAGTGAAAGCCAACTCCAGTCTGGCCGTGCTGAATGTGCTGGCACGACTGGGGGCGGGCTTTGACATTGTCTCTGGCGGTGAGCTGGAACGTGTGCTGGCCGCCGGTGGCGATCCGGCCAGGGTGGTGTTCTCCGGTCTTGGCAAACAGGAGGCTGAAATTGCCCGGGCGCTTGAGGCCGGCATTGCCTGTTTCAACGTCGAGTCCGAGGCCGAGCTTGACCGCATCAATGCCGTGGCCCTGCGTCTGGGCAGGACAGCGGCCATTTCCCTGCGCGTGAACCCGGATGTGGACGCGCAAACCCATCCGTATATTTCTACCGGCCTCAAGGAAAACAAGTTCGGGATTGATATCGGGGTGGCCACGGCGGTTTATTTGCGCGCGCAAACCCTGCCTGGCCTGCGCATTGTCGGCATTGATTGCCATATCGGCTCCCAGCTCACCACGGTCACCCCGTTTGTGGATGCCCTGACACGGGTGCTGGCCATGGTCGATGCGCTGGCGGCGCACGGCATCGTGATCGGGCATCTCGATATCGGTGGGGGTTTGGGTGTGCGGTATCGTGAAGAAACACCGCCTGCACCGAGTGAGTATGCGCAGGCCTTGCTGCCCCTGCTGGCAGGGCGCCGCCTGAAGATTTACATGGAACCGGGCCGGGCCATTGCCGCCAATGCCGGTGTGCTGCTGACCCGGGTCGAGCTGCTCAAGCCTACGGCCTACAAGCATTTCGCCATTATTGATGCGGCCATGAATGATCTGATCCGGCCTGCCCTTTACAGCGCCTGGATGGAGATTGTGCCGGTGCAGCCACGCCACGATGACACCCCCGAGCGGATGTACGATGTGGTTGGCCCGGTCTGCGAGACCGGCGACTTTCTTGGCAAGGATCGTTTGCTCAGGATCCGGCAAGGCGATTTGCTGGCGGTGAAGTCGGCGGGTGCCTATGGCTTTGTCATGAGCTCCAACTACAACACCCGCGGGCGTGCGGCCGAGGTCATGGTCGACGGGGCGTCGGCCTATGTGATTCGCCGCCGCGAAACCGTGGCGGATCAACTGGCACTGGAATCACTGTTGCCGTGACAGCCCGCGCTGCGGATTTGTTGACCCTGCTCCCGGCATCTTGAACCCTGGCTTCGCCCCCCCCAGAATAGCCCGCACATGCGGGCTTTTTTCTGGGCGTTCCTGAGGGAGCGGCTGGGGCTTGCCGACTGATTCAGGAGACCGTCATGCGTCTGGAATTCACCAAGATGCACGGCCTTGGCAACGATTTCATGGTGGTTGATCTGGTGACGCAGCACCTGCGTCTGGAGCCGGAGCAGATTCGCCAGCTCGCCGATCGCCATTTCGGTATTGGTTTTGACCAGCTCCTGCTGGTGGAACCGCCGGATAATCCCGAGGTTGATTTTCGCTACCGCATTTTCAATGCCGATGGCTCTGAAGTATCACAGTGCGGCAATGGCGCGCGCTGCTTTGCGCGCTTTGTGCGTGAGCGCCGCCTCACCCGCAAGGATGTACTGCGCGTGCAAACCGCCAGCGGCATCCTCGAGCTGCGCATTGATGAAAATAATCGTGTGACGGTTGACATGGGCGCGCCACGGTTTGCGCCGGCTGACATTCCTTTTGTGGCCACTACCGATGCGTTGACCCATACCGTGGACGTCGCCGGGCAGCCGGTGGTTGTGTCCACGGTGAGCATGGGCAATCCGCATGCCGTGCTGCGCGTGGAGGATGTGGACACGGCACCGGTCGCCATTCTGGGGCCGGCGCTGGAAAACCATCCGCGCTTTCCGCAGCGTGTGAACGTGGGTTTCATGCAAGTGGTGGATGCGCATCACGTTCGTCTGCGCGTGTTCGAGCGCGGCACTGGTGAAACCC
>CAYGBB010000438.1:0-2167 GCA_964347985.1 uncultured Moraxellaceae bacterium | reverse complement strand
GCCCATCTCCTGATCAGCGGGTTGCCTGAAAAAAAGCTGATCTTCCAGCAAGGATTTCAACTCTTCGGCAATCACAAAGCTGCCATGCTTGAACAGGCAACGCATGGTGTTGTCATGCTGCTCGAAGACCAGCATTTCGATGCGCAATGCCGTGCCCTCAGGACAAAGAATGAGGTCACGCGCATGTTTTTCCAGCGGGAAATCCGTGTGGTCATATTCAAGCACACAGCCAAAGAAACTCATGTCGCGAATCTTCACCTTCATGTCAACTGCAATTGCCCCATCCACTGGCGAGAAGCTGATGACGTTGGCATTCGGGTTATTGGGCACAAACCTGGGCTCGCCACGACGCTCCATTGCCTCGCACTGCGACCGGGTGAATACCTCGATGCCCTGCACCGCGTGCAAGTCGCCGCAACTCAGGTAGGTAGCAAACATGTTCACGGATTCATCACGTTTTTCCAGCTGGGCAACATGATCCGCGCCCTTGATCAGCGCAAATACGGCATTCGGGCAACGCGCCGCAAACTGGGCGTTTTCCCAGGGCAGGGTAAAGCTGTCGAACTCGCCAGTGGCCACCAGCGTGTCGCATTCCGGGTAGCCCAGAATGGATTCCACTTCCATCAGGCGGTTGGCGTTGATGCGATAACGCTGCTGTTCATTTTCATGAAAACTGCGCATCTGCCGATGGAACAGTTTGCGCGTGATGTCGGTAACCTCGGTTTCCTTGAGCCGTGCATGATTGATCAGATACAGCACGACCGCCTGGCCAAACTCGTCCAGTCGCTGCTCATCCAGCACTTTCACCGATTCCTCCAGCAACATGCGCCAGGACTTGCGCGGGCGCACCAGAATGCCGGTCACGATCAGCTTGTGCATGGCCTGCGGCTGCTTGTAGGCATAGGTCGAGGCCAGTACCGAACCCAGTGACAGGCCCATCAGCGAGACCTTTTCCAGCCCCATTTTCTGTGTCCACAGGAACAGCAGGTCAGCCAGATCTTCCATGCCGAGCTGGGGTGCCAGCTGGTCATTGTTACCCAGCGAGGGCAGGTCCACGAGAATGACGGGCACCTCCTGCAATATCCGCTCGACACAATACTTGTAGGAATTGAAGTTCTGGAATGCCCCACCCAGAACAATAAGCGGAACCTTGTGGGCATTCTCGGGCGCACTGAAGGCCAGATACTCGACTCGCCACGTCCCGATAAAGTCAGTCTTCGGGGGCTGTTTCAGCGAGGAACGGTTGTAGGCCTCATAGACTACGGACATGGGGGGCTCTGCTTGGCCATGAGTGGCCATTCTTGTTGGTCTTGATGCCCGTTACGGGCTGCATCGCTCGCCGCAGGGCGGAGGCGCATGCCATTTTTATTATCTGAAGCCGATCCTATCATTGCCCACTGTCATTTGCGTAGCCGGCCAGTAACAACATGCGACCGGACGGCAGTCTGCCGCAGACAGCCGGAGCACCGTATACTCTACACATCATGCCGACACCCGGAATTGCCACCGTGACCAGCTCTCTCGACATTTCAGCCTATATGCAGGCCCTGGGCCACGCCGCCCGTGCGGCATCCCGCGCCACCGGACGTGCCAACACCGGCCTCAAGAATACAGCCCTGGCGGCCATTCACGATGCCCTGGTGGCGTCCAAGGCCATCATTCTGGCCGCGAATGCACAGGACGTGGAGGCCGGTCGTGCCAACGGTCTCGATGCCGCCATGCTGGACCGCCTCACCATCAGCGAGAAAACCTTTGCCGGCATGCTGGAAGGCCTGCGCCAGGTGATGGACCTGGCCGATCCGGTCGGCGCCATCACGGATCTGGTCTATCGCCCTACCGGCATCCAGGTCGGCAAGATGCGCGTGCCGCTGGGCGTCATCGGCATCATTTATGAATCCCGCCCGAACGTGACGCTGGAAGCGGCTGCGCTGTGCCTGAAGTCCGGCAACGCCACCATCCTGCGTGGCGGCTCCGAGGCCATTCATTCCAACAAGGCCATTGCCGCCTGCATCCAGCAGGGGCTGGAAAAGGCCGGTCTGCCCCGCGAAGCCGTACAGGTCGTGGAAACCACCGACCGGGCGGCCGTGTCGGCGCTTATCACCATGCCCGAGTTTGTCGACGTGATCGTGCCTCGTGGCGGCAAGGGCCTGATCGAGCGCATCTCCAC
>CAYGBB010000437.1:0-2168 GCA_964347985.1 uncultured Moraxellaceae bacterium | reverse complement strand
AGTCGGTGTGGCCCTGGATTTCCATGTAAGCAGACGGATACTGCTTCATGACGGCGGCAGCCTTCTCGATCTCGCCCTTGTACTCGTCCTTCACGATGGCCTTGCCGGAATCGAAGTTGACCTTCAGTTCCAGGCTGATGGCTTCGGTCAGCACCTTGTCGCAACCGCTGGCATCAACCACAACCAGTTCGGCAGTGGTCGGGCACTTGTCGAGGTAATCAACCACGCCATCCTTGTCGCCATCAAGCGGGCAGCCATCGGCATTGACCTGTACGCCAGCCGGTGTGTTGGCGCACTTGTCGGCTTCGTCAGGCACACCGTCATTGTCGGCATCAGCCGGAGCAACGGGCTCTGGTGCAGCCGCCATTTCTTCTACCGGAGCCGGTTCTGGCTCGGTCTGTGCCTGGGGTTCGGCAGCCACTGCAGCGGCACCAGCGGAGAACTCGAGGCCAAGCATGGCCACGGCGTCATTCAGGTCTTCGTCACTGTTGAAGACTTCGCGGGCTTCCATGCGCAGGGCCACCTTGTCGGTGAAGCGATAGAAGGCACCGAGGCCGGCATTGACGATGGTGTCCTTGAAGCTGTCCATGCCATCTGGCTTGATGCGGCCTTCACCGCCACCCACCAGAATGTAAGGCGAGAACTTGCTGTCGGCATTGAAGGTGTAATAAGCGTCGAGACTCATGCGATCGGCACGGATGTCGGTGGCTGTAGTAAATACAGTGGTTGTTTCGGTTTCTGTCTCGGTACGGGCGAAGTGGGCTTCCACGCCGAATGCAGGCGTGAAGCGATAGCCCAGGGACAGGCCATAGCCTTCTTTGCCTTCAATGTCCGGCTGCTGCGGGCTTGAACGATCGACGGATTCTACCGTCTGGTTGTCAAAGTGACGGTAGGTGGCGAACGGGGTGAAGGTGACTTCTGCCTGGGAGATGGCGGCCATTGGGGCCAGCAGCACGGCAAGTGCTATACGGTTGAGTTTCATGGTGGGGTGTTCCTCCTGGAAATTCCTCGAAATTACCAGCAAAGTCTAGACGCTAATCCGGGCTGTGCAATTGAGCCACTGCACAAAAAAGGAATAAGTAGTGTCACGTTGCCAGCAGTGCAAGTAACCCTAAGTCTCAAGCATTTTGGGGTCAAGGTTTTTAATAACCGGAAACGTTGCTGAGCGTAGTCTTCTTGTAGGGGGAATACAGGGCAAATGTTACACTTGCGGGCCTAACAGGGGGCTTCATGACTGACTTTATCCAGCGATTCCACTTCAGCGAAAGCCCGGTGCGCGGCGAGCTGGTCCAGCTTTCTGCCACAGTGGCCGAGGTGATGGCCCGCCATGACTACCCCGAGCGGGTGCAGGCCTTGCTGGGCGAGGCCGTGGCCGCCGCCGTACTGCTGGCGTCCACGCTCAAGTTCGAAGGCTCGCTGATCCTGCAGGCCCGGGGCGACGGCCCTCTCGAGACGCTGATGGTGGAGTGCAGCGACCAGCTGGAGGTGCGCGGCATTGCCCAGGTGGGCGAGGGCTGGAGCGAGCAGGCAGCTACCCTGCCGCTGGCAGAGCTGTTCGGGCACGGCCAGCTGGCGATCACGATTGATCCGGTGAAGGGACAGCGGTATCAGGGTGTGGTGCCGCTGGATGCGCCCACACTGGCGGGTTGTCTGGAGCATTACTTCGAGCAATCCGAGCAGTTGCCGACCCGTTTGTGGCTGACGGCGGACGAGGACGGCGCGGCGGGCATGCTGTTGCAGGTGCTGCCCGGGCACGATGACGCCGAGGATGCGGATATCTGGCCCCGGCTGCAGCAGCTCACCGACACGGTAAAGCCTGACGAGATGCTGTCGCTGCCGGCTACAGAGCTGTTGTACCGGTTGTATCACGAAGAGCTGGTCGAGCTGCATGAGGCGAATGAGGTGTGCTTCCGTTGCACCTGTTCCCGCGAACGCACCGAGCAGGTGTTGCTGTCGCTGGGTGAAGCCGAGTTGCGCGATATTCTGGCAGAGCAGGGCGAGATAGATATCTCCTGCCAGTTCTGCAATCAGGAATACATTTTCGACGGCATCGATGTGGAGCAGATGCTGCGGGGTGGTGCCGGCGGATCGGGGCGCGTGCACTGATGCGGCATGATGGCAGGCTGTTCTCGTGAATAAAAAATCCCCGCAATTGCGGGGATTTTTAT
>CAYGBB010000436.1:0-2172 GCA_964347985.1 uncultured Moraxellaceae bacterium | reverse complement strand
AACATCCTTGACGAGGGGTACGGCGGCAGTTGCTGTCACCTTTTCGTTCCTTACTGCATTGGCCAGAGTTCGGACAGATACTTCCAGTTCACGAAGTAGTAGAGAACGAAGGTCGTGAAGAAAAGTCCGACCAGCACATAGGTGCCGGGAAGATGCCATGTGCCCGCGCTGCCATATTTGGTGACGGCTTCTTGCACTACCTTCTTGGGGGTTGGGCCAAGTGCTGCCACGATGTTGCTGGCATCCACCTTCTTGCCAAAGAGGATGCTGCCCACCGTGATGACGATGTAGAGCGCACCACCAGTGGCTGCGAGGATGGCAGACAGGCCGTTCAAGCCCATCATCAGCGAGGCGATTGGCGGGTAGCCAAAGGGCAGCGTCACATCCGAAGCCGGGAAAGTGATGTCCCAGTGGCGGCGTGCCACGCCCAATGTGCCAGCCCCCATCATGAAGACTGAGATGCCGGCCGCCCCGAAACCAAAGAGATAGGGCTGCAGCTTCGCCAGCTTCGGCCAGATGATCTGGCGTTGGAAGATGAGCGGCACGACCAGATAGGTGACGGCCATGAAGGCCAGGGTGGTTCCGGCAACGACTGTGGCGTGGAAATGCCCCGGCACATAGATCGTATTGTGCATCATGATGTTGAGCTGTTCGGTGCCGAGGATGACGCCCGAAATGCCGCCAAGGAAACCAAACATCACCAGCGACAGGAACATGCCGGAAAATGCTGGATTGCCCCAGGGAGCCTTGCGCAACCACTCAAATACACCCCGCGTGTAACCGCTCTTGCGCTGGGCGGCCTCGATCGAACCAGGCACGGTCATGCCATGGATCATGCTCCCCAGGACTGCGAGATACATCATGTAGGAGGTATTTACGATCTTCCATTCAGAGCTGAGGCCCGGTTCAACCAGCAAGTGATGCGCCGATGCGAGCTGGAGGAAGAGGATATACATCAGGAACGCCGTGCGGCTTACCTTTTCGGATAGCGGCTTTGCGCCGACTGTCACTGCCGCAATCAGATACCATATGGCGACATGGGCTGACACGTTGATCTGCTGCGAGGAGTGCCCCATCGCCCACCAGACGAGTTTGTAGGTCAGCGTATCGATGTGGCCGATATAACCCACCGACCAGAGGAAGGTGGGGATGAGGATGATTGCCCCAGAGGCGATGGTGAAGACTGCAATGATGCAGGCTGTCAGCGCACCGAAGGTGACAAGCGGGATAGAACCTTCATAGGTCTTCTCCTCCTTGGCAATAACCAATGTGCCGAGGAAGATGAGACAGCCGATAAGGGCTCCAACTGCAAACAGGATCAGGCCCAGATAAAAATGCGGCTGGGCTTTCATAGGTACATAGGAGGTGAACATCACGCTCGAATCACCCTGCAGCACTGCGACATTGGTCATCAGGCCGCCAACGATCATCAGAACGAATGCAACCCACCCCCAGCGCGGGGCGGCAATGCGGCAGCTGAGAATCACAGACGAAGCGAAATACAGCACCGCCATTTCAAAAAAAATGATCCACAGCAGGAGCACGTCCAGGCCATGGGCTGTCAGCACGAGATAGAACATGTCCGATGACAGGAGATGCACGGCCGGCCAACGGGTGAGAGCCACCAAAAGGCCGAAGACCCCGCCAATCAGGAGAAATACGACGGCGGCCACCGCATTTGCCTTGATCAGGCGCTCGGCGGCGAGATCGACTTTAAGACCGGTTGCTGGACAGGTCCGGAATTTTGTCGCCAAGGCTCCAACGAAGCCCGATTCTACTGCTGCTGTGGACATTTCAGCCTCCCTGGCCCGGTTCGACGACATAGATACGACCGGTCATAACATGATGACCAAGGCCACAATATTCATTGCAGACAACGCCATAGGTTCCAGTTTCCGTAGGCGTCAGAGTGACGATGTGTTCAAGGCCCGGATGCACCTGGATGTTCATGTTCACCGGGAGCAGCGAAAATCCGTGCTGCATGTCGACAGAAGAAAGGTGCAACTTGTAGGACTTGCCCTTTTCAAGCTCCAGGACCGGCCACCATTCGTAAGTGCGGGCAAGCATGTAGGCGTCGCCACCTGGCACAGGCTTTGCCACAGGAATGCCGGTGTCGCCTTCCTCGCGGATTTTGAATTTTTCGGCAAAGTCGTTGGTTCGCTGCTCAAATAC
>CAYGBB010000435.1:0-2181 GCA_964347985.1 uncultured Moraxellaceae bacterium | reverse complement strand
TCATGCAATCTATTGATTAGACGAATTATAGTTCAGCGACTAGGCTTGATCCACTTTCCTTCCAGTGACTCACGGAGCACGCCATGGATTTTGCCTATTCCCCCCGTTGCCAGGATTACCTGACCCGCCTGCGCCAGTTCATGACGGATGAAGTGAACCCGGCCGAAAAGGCTTGGCTGGAGGCGCTGCACAAGGCCCCGTGGGAGCAACCGGCCGTGATGGAGGCGCTCAAGGCCAAGGCGAAAGCGGCCGGCCTGTGGAATCTGTTCCTGCCGGAAGGCGAGTGGGGCCCCGGCCTCTCCAATCTGGATTACGCACCACTGGCCGAGGAAATGGGCCGTAACCTGTTTTCCGCCGAGGTATTCAATTGCAACGCTCCCGATACCGGTAATTCGGAAGTGCTGGTCAAGTACGGCAGCGAAGAACAGAAGGAACAGTGGCTCAAGCCGCTGCTCAATGGCGAGATCCGTTCGGCTTTCTGCATGACCGAACCGGACGTGGCCTCCAGCGATGCCACCAACATGGCCGCCACTGCCATTGTTGAAGGCGACGAGATTGTGCTGAATGGCCGCAAGTGGTGGAGCTCCGGCATTGGCCATCCCAACTGCAAGTTCGTGATCTTCATGGGCCTAACCAATACCGATCCGGATGCCCCCAAACATGCGCGTCATTCCATGGTGCTGGTGCCCATGGGCACGCCCGGCCTGAAGATCGAGCGCATGCTGCCGGTTTACGGCAAGCTGGACGAGCCGTTTGGTCATGGCGAGGTCACGTTCACCAATGTGCGTGTGCCCGTGAAGAATTTCATTGCCGGCCCTGGCCGCGGCTTTGAAGTGGCGCAAGGGCGTCTTGGCCCTGGCCGCATTCATCACTGCATGCGTGCCATCGGTGCGGCCGAGCGCGCACTGGAGCTGATGTGCCAGCGCTCCATCAGTCGCGTTGCCTTTGGCAAGCCGCTGGCCCTGCTGGGCGGCAACGGCGACGTGATTGCCAATGCCCGCATGAGCATCGAGCAGGCGCGCTTGCTCACGCTCAAGGCGGCGTGGATGATGGACAAGGTGGGCAACAAGGCCGCCATGAGCGAAATTTCCCAGATCAAGGTGGTGGCCCCGAGCATGGCCCTGCAGATCATTGACGATGCCATCCAGATGCACGGCGGCATGGGCGTGTCGGATGATTTGCCGTTGACCAACCTGTTCTCGTATTGTCGGTCCCTGCGTCTGGCCGATGGCCCGGATGAAGTACACCGTCGCCTTATTGCCAAGCTGGAACTCAAGCCCTACATGACTGGTGCACGCGGATAACGTGCCGAGCATGTGCTGAACCAAGGAATATCGCATGACACTGATTGATGAAGCCCGTCGAGTTCGCGAAGGTGAAGAGCTGGATGTGGCGGTGGTGGATGGCTATCTCAAGGCACAATTGCCGGATTTGCAGGGCACCCCAGTGGTGCGCCAGTTTCCGGGCGGGGCGTCCAACCTGACATATCTGATCACCTACGAAAACCGCGATCTCATCCTGCGACGCCCGCCGTTTGGCAAAAAAGCCAAGGGTGCGCATGACATGGTGCGGGAAGCGCGCATCATGCAGGCACTCAAGCCTGTGTATCCCTATGTGCCCGATGTGCTGGCCGTGTGTCAGGACCCGTCCGTCATGGATTGCGATTTTTACGTGATGCAGCGCCTGGTCGGCGTGATTCCCCGGCAGAATTTTCCGGAGGAACTTTTCCTGACACCGGATAAAACCCGCGCACTGTGCAAAAGTGTGATCGACAGGCTGATCGAACTGCACAAGGTGGATATCAAGGCCGCCGGCCTGGAATCACTGGGCAAGGGCGAGGGGTATGTGGCCCGCCAGATCAGTGGCTGGTCTGAACGATTCCGCAATGCACGCACGCCCGATGTCGGCGACTTTGAAAGCGTGATGGCGTGGCTGGAGGCCAAAAAGCCTGCCGGTGAAGTTGCCATCACGCTGATTCACAACGATTACCGCTTCGACAATGTTGTGCTTGATCCGGAATCGCTCAATGTGATCGGTGTACTGGACTGGGAAATGGCCACGCTGGGTGATCCGTTGATGGATCTCGGCAGTACGCTGGCCTACTGGGTGCAGGGTGATGACGATCCCGTCTTCCAGATGATGCGCCGACAGCCCACCAATGCGGCCGGCATGATGTCGCGT
>CAYGBB010000434.1:0-2186 GCA_964347985.1 uncultured Moraxellaceae bacterium | reverse complement strand
ACGGAATCTGCAGGATGGATTCCCCTGCGGACACAATCCGGATATTCACGGCAGCAGTGCCATGTACATGCAGGTTGCCGTCACTGTCCAGCGTGGAGCTGCCGGTCGTGGGACTTGCTTCTGTCACCGCCAGTTTCACATCCACCGGCAGGCCGATGATCTTGAGGTTGGTGGTGAAGCTGGGAATGGACAGGTTGCCATTGATGGTCTTGGCCGTCATGTCGGCATCGGCAGTCAGCGTGGCATCCGCTGGCATGGTCACCGACTGCCCAAGGGGTTTCAGGCCGATGTTGCCGGACAGTGGCCAGCTCTTGAGCGACACCACAAAATTACCGCCACCAGGATTGGCAGTAGAAACAGGTTCCTTCGTCAGCGTCAGACAGGTGCCCGTTGTGTATTTTCCGGCAAAGCGGTCAGTCAGCCATGACAACACATGCGGTGCTGCCTGAAACTGGGTGGCAATGTGTTCACTGGGAAATACATCAAATGTCACGTTGGAGAACTTGCTGCAATATTTCTTTTTCAGTGCAGCATGCTGGCTGATCGGAATGAATTCGTCGGCCTTGCCATGATACTGGTACAGCGGCACCGGAATTTTGGTATTGCCAAGGTTTTGTGCCATCAGCGTCTGGTTGATCGAAGGGATGGCAACCAGCTGGGACAGTGTCTGGTTGTTCACGGTGTATTCGGAAACATTGTGATTCATGAATTCGAACAGCGACTCAAACACGCAGCTTGATTTGGCGCGTGCAATCGCAGTCTGGCCGTTGGCATTGGTCAGGCTGTTGACAGGAATGCCGGCCGGATATTGTTCGGCCAGACCGATCACGCCCTGCAACAGAAACGAGGCGCCGGTGCTGTCATCCAGATAGGATGCCGTCTTGATGAAGTCGGCTGGCGTACCGCCGGCAGCAATACCAACCAGATTAAGTCCGGGGGCATAGGTGGACTTGAGTTCACCTGCCCAGGCCGATGTCTGCCCGCCTTGTGAGTAGCCCCAGATGGCTGCCTTGGCAGTGGTGCTTACTCCTGATGATGGGATTTGAGCGGCGGCCTTGAAGATGTCGAGCACCGCCTGGCCCTGAGCCTTCCCGGCCAGGTAGGTTGGTGTGCTGCCAGTGGTGTAACCCGGATTGTCACTGACCAGAACGGCATAGCCCGCACGTGTGGCCGCAACAAGATTGGCCGCTTCGTAATCCGTGCCGCGTGCCAGCTGGATTGAGGGCGCGCATTGCTGGGCCAGGCCGTGTGTCCCGACGGCATAACCAATAACGGGGCGAGCACCCGTGCCGCTCCAGGCGGCTGACGGCACAATCACGGTGCCGGTCACAATGTTTGGTGCACCCAGCGCATCCGTCGAGTGATACATGACATTCCAGCCCTGCACAGGAGGCACGCCGGCACCCAGATTGACGGTGGCCGGCCGATACCAGATGAGGTCGCCATGGGCGCCTGTGCCGGCAGCAGTGGGTGGGGAATAAAACGTGCTGTCAGCCGGCCCGGGCACGGGCGCTGCATGAACCGTCAGTATTGGCAGGGTCAGCGTGGCCAGCAAGCCTCCCAGCAGGGTTTTGCGCGATAACAGGTGCATCATGACTCTCCGTTGTCCATGGAATGGTTTTCTTGTTTTTCATGCGTGAACTGCCTGACCGCACCGGATCGACCGGATGGTGATGGTTTGGTGCAGATGCGCAATCTAGGAGAGAGTCGACGGGGGTGCAGGATGCAAAGGGACAATTAGCGGTTGAATCCGGCCATGCTGGAATGGCTTGCACAACATCAAGGTTGACGGGCGTCATCATCATGCGCAGGCCGATGCCAGCATGATTGCCAATGCGCGGGTCAACGGTTTACCCGTACTTGCCCGCGCGAAATCGTGGTAATTCCGGCACAATAAAGAATCAGCTGTTTTATTCCGTCAGCCCTTGAATGGATGCAGATGCTTACACCATGAACAGAAGAAGTTTCCTCACCGCCTCCGGCCTTGTTGCGGCCTCCGCCGTGGCTGGCGTGTCCTTCCGGCGGTCCATGCTGCCGGCGCCAGACATGGCCATCATCGTGGCTGAGCTTCAGGCCATGCGTCTGCGCCCGCTCAGTACCCTTTCAGGCTGGTCAGCCAGCAAGGTATTTTCCCATCTGGCCCAGAGCATCGAGCTGTCCATGACGGGTTATCCCAGCCTTAAATC
>CAYGBB010000433.1:0-2188 GCA_964347985.1 uncultured Moraxellaceae bacterium | reverse complement strand
GCCGTCATGAAGCAGTATCCGTCTGCTTACATGGAAATCCAGGGCCACACCGACTCCAGCGGCCGTGCTGCTGCCAACAATGCCCTGTCCCAGCAGCGTGCTGATGCCGTCCGTGCCGTACTCGTTAACGAGTTTGGCGTCGCCGGCGACCACATCACTGCCAAGGGTTACGGTTCCAGCCAGCCTATCGCTGACAACAAGACCGCCGAAGGCCGCACCCAGAACCGCCGCGTAGTGGCAGTGGTTACTGGCGAAGCCAAGAAAGTTCTGAAGAAGACCGCCAAATAAGCGCCTTCCCCTGAACTGAACAAAGGCCACCTTCGGGTGGCCTTTGTTTTGGGGGCTTCAGCAGCATCTGCCCGCCAACGCATGCACTGCAATGGTGCAAATCTGGCAATTCTCAGCCCTTTGGCAGAAAACGTGTATTTTTCTTCTGGCATTAACGTGCCATGCGGTATACTCCGCGCCCAAATTTTGATAAGCCCGGTGTCATCGTGTCCATCCAGAACATCCGCAACATTGCCATTATCGCCCACGTCGACCATGGCAAGACCACTCTCGTCGACAAGCTTCTGCAGCAGTCCGGCACCCTCGGCGAGCGCTCGGGCGAAATCGAACGCGTGATGGACTCGAATGATCAGGAAAAGGAACGCGGCATTACCATTCTGGCCAAGAACACCGCCATTACCTGGAATGACCAGCGCACCGGCAACGATTTCCGCATCAATATCGTCGATACCCCGGGCCACGCCGACTTCGGTGGCGAAGTGGAGCGCGTGCTCTCCATGGTCGACTCCGTGCTGCTGCTGGTCGATGCGGTCGACGGCCCCATGCCGCAAACCCGCTTCGTGACCATGAAGGCCTTTGCCCAGGGCCTGAAGCCCATCGTCGTCATCAACAAGGTCGATCGCCCCAGCGCCCGTCCGGACTGGGTGATTGACCAGGTGTTCGACCTCTTCGACAAGCTCGGCGCCACTGACGAGCAGCTCGATTTCCCGATCATTTATGCATCCGGCATCAACGGCATCGCCGGTCTGGAGCTCGACAAGCTGGCTCCCGACATGACCCCGCTGTTCCAGACCATCGTGGATCGCGTGGCAGAGCCGGTGGTGGATAAAGACGGCCCCTTCCAGATGCAGATTTCCTCGCTCGATTTCAACAGCTATGTCGGCGTTATCGGTATCGGCCGTATTTCCCGCGGTCGCATCAAGACCAACACCAACATCACCATCATTGATCGCGAAGGCAAAAAGCGTAACGGTCGCGTGCTGCAGATCATGGGCTACCACGGCCTGACCCGCATCGAAGTGCCAGAAGCCGAAGCCGGCGACATTGTCTGCGTGACCGGCATGGAAGGCCTGAAGATTTCCGACACCCTCTGCGATCCGCAGAATGTCGAAGCGCTGAAACCGCTGACCATTGATGAGCCGACCGTGAGCATGACCTTCCAGGTCAACAACTCGCCGTTCGCCGGCCGTGAAGGCAAGTACGTGACGTCCCGTAACATCAAGGATCGTCTGGACAAGGAACTGATCCACAACGTCGCGCTGCGTGTCGAACCGACTGACAGCCCGGACAAGTTCAAGGTCTCCGGCCGTGGCGAACTGCATCTGTCGGTGCTGATCGAAGGCATGCGTCGTGAAGGCTTTGAAATGGGTGTGTCGCGCCCCGAAGTCATCATGAAAGAAATTGATGGCGTGAAGATGGAACCGTTTGAAGACGTGATTTTCGATATCGAAGATCAGCATCAGGGTTCCGTGATGGAGCAGCTTGGCCATCGCAAGGGCGAAATGACCAACATGATTCTCGACGGCAAGGGCCGTACCCGTATCGAAGCCAGCGTGCCGTCGCGCGGCCTCATCGGTTTCCGCTCCCTGTTCCTGACCCTGACCTCCGGCACCGGCATCATGACCGCCAGCTTCTCGCATTATGGTCCGGTGAAGTCCACCAGCATGGGCAAGCGCAGCAACGGTGTGCTGGTCTCCATGACCCAGGGCACCACGCTGGGTTATGGCCTGTTCTACCTGCAGGATCGTGGCCGTCTTTTTGTTGGCCCGCAGACCGAAGTCTATGAAGGCATGATCGTCGGCCAGAACTCCCGTGGCGACGATATGGTGGTCAACCCCACCAAGGCCAAGCAGCTTACCAACGTGCGCGCCTCCGGCACCGACGAAGCCCTGACCCTGAT
>CAYGBB010000432.1:1097-2194 GCA_964347985.1 uncultured Moraxellaceae bacterium | reverse complement strand
CTGAGTCCACTCCCGCACCGGCCAATATTTCAATGCACTGGTCAATCATGGGGGGTGGGCCACAAAGGTAGGCTTGATGCTGCGCCAGCCGTTCGCCAACCACGGTCTGCAAGTGCTCGGTGATAAAGCCTCGCCTTCCCTGCCAGCCACTGCTTGCCGGTTCAGCGGACAAAACGGGAACAAACTCAAAGCGCCCGATCCAGCTGCGCCGGAGCTGCTCAATGTCGTCCAGGCCATAAAGGTCAGCCTTGCTGCGGGCGCCAAAGAACAGCACCACATCACGGGTCGATTTTTTGTCCCGGTGGGCCTGCTCCAGCATGGCCTTGATAGGGGCAAGACCACTGCCTCCGGCAATCGCAAGTATCGGCTGTGTTCCCGGGCGCAGATAAAAGTCACCATAGGGGCCGCAAACATCCAGCTTCATGCCAATCCTGGCCTGACCGAACAACCACTCGGTAAAGATACCCCCGGGCACTTTACGGATAAAAAAGTCTGCATGATCTGCCTGGTCATCCTCACCGGGGCCGGAGGCAAAGGAATAACGACGAACCCCGCCATGACCTTTCCCGGCATCCGCAGGGATGCCAATTTCCACATACTGCCCGGCGGTGTAAGCCATTGATGTATCGAGTGCCAGCTTTACATGCAGGATATCGTCAGTAAGGGGCGTGAGAGCGGTAATGGTGCCTGCTGTTTCAAGCGGCGAGTGCTCTGGTCGCCCCTTGCGGAGAACCACTTCCAGCACCACGTCGGAGCGGGGAATGCTTTGACAGGAGAGAATGTAGTTGTCCCTGATTTCCTCTGCCGACAGGAGATAGCTTTTGTCGGTCAACTCCTTGACCCGGCCCTCTACCAGGCGACATTTGCACTCGCCACAACCACCGGCCCGGCAGTTATAGGGAAGGGGTATGCCCTGATTGAGAGCAGACTGGAGCAGGACCTCCTTCGAGGAAACCCGGATTTCAACACCCGCCGGTACAATTTTGCAGTTATATTCTGGCAGAGTGCGACGAAACAGGTGATCAAACACTGTTCTTTTTCCTCACGAAAAATTTAGGATCGCCGCTGATAACCTACAATCGGAAATCACCCAGCCA
>CAYGBB010000432.1:0-1087 GCA_964347985.1 uncultured Moraxellaceae bacterium | reverse complement strand
ATCCCTGCCCCCGCCCTCATCCGCTCACCATAAGCGTGCCATGACGGCTTGCCCTCTTCCTGCTGCGGAAAAGGTGACTCCGGCCTTGCGACCGACTCCACCTTTTCTATATCCGGAGTCTGGACGCTTTTCAGGCCGTGGCGGCTCCCAGAATCTTCAGGCCCTGCATGCCGCTCTGCTTGCTGGCCGCCAGCGCCAGTTTGCGTTCTTCCGGCGTCGCCTGCTTTTCATCCCACTCATTGAGTGCAGGCACCATGATCCGCTTGAACAGTGGTGGCACCAGCGCAATCAGGATCATGGTCAGATAACCGACAGGGAGCATTGGCGCATTCGGATAAGCACGCAACGTCCAGTATGGGGCCTCGGCCTGGGCATGGTGGTGCGAGTGGCGGGCCAGGCTATAGAGCACATTGGTGCTCATCCAGTGATTGGAGTTCCAGGAGTGGCGAGGCTGAACCGGTTGATTGGGAACCCGGACCAGACCGTAGTGCTCAAAATAATTGGTGAGTTCCAGGAACTGCTTGCCCATCATGGCAATAATGGCCCACAAACCAACGCCCGCCCAGCCGGCAATGACATAGGCAGCAACAAACAGGGCGACGTTTTCCAGGTTGCCACGCATGAAGGGGCTGTTCAACGGGTTCCAGATGGATTTGCCAAGCTTTGCCAGACGCGTCTTTTCCAGTTGATAGGCATGTACATAACCCTGAATGGTGGAGCGAACCGTAAAGCCATAATAGCTTTCTCCCCGACGTGCGGTCGCGGGATCGGCCAGTGTGGCAACACGGGCATGGTGACCATAAACATGCTCGATGGCGAAAGACGTGTCCGCTGTGAACGCCAGCATCCATCGCCCCATAAACAGGTCAAAGGGACTTGCCGTACGATGGGTGAGTTCATGACCAGTGACGGTACCGCCGGTCGCATTCATCAGGCTCACGGAAATGACACCGCCCACCCACATTGCCCAGTGATCCGTTGCCGCACGCGCGGCAAACATGTCCATCCCCGTGGTTTCAAGAACCCATGCACCAATTCCACCGAGATCGCTGCCTCCAACCATCCACAAGACAACAAAGTTCAGAAC
>CAYGBB010000431.1:0-2200 GCA_964347985.1 uncultured Moraxellaceae bacterium | reverse complement strand
CATAGCCCATCTCTTTCATCAGCTTGGTCGGGGCATTTCGCAGGTGCAGCGGCACCTCCAGCGAACCGGTCTCCTGAATGCGTTTCTTCACGGCATTCCAGGCGTTGTAGACTGCGTTGCTTTTAGGCGCTACCGCCAGATAGGCAACTGCCTGTGCAATGGCCAGCTCCCCTTCCGGTGACCCCAGGCGCTCCTGAACATCCCAGGCATTCAGGCACAGTGGCAGTGCCCGAGGATCTGCATTGCCAATATCCTCGCTGGCCATACGCACGACGCGACGTGCCACATAAAGCGGATCACAACCACCATCTATCATGCGGGCCAGCCAGTACAGGGCCCCATCCGGATCGGAGCCGCGCACAGACTTGTGCAGGGCGGATATCTGGTCGTAGAAATATTCGCCCTGCTTGTCAAAGCGGCGGGCATTGCCCAGCAGGCTTTCGGCAATCACGGTATCGCTGATGTGGTTGCCTTCTGCCAGGTCAGCCGCAATTTCAAGAATATTCAGGGCGCGGCGGGCATCGCCATCTGCGGCACGGGCTATCTGGAGCAAGGCCGAGTCTTCTGCCACAAGTTCCAGTGCACCCAGCCCGCGTTTGGTGTCCTTCATTGCGGTTTGCAGCAGACTCAACAAATCGCATTCTTCAAGGCTGCGCAAGACATAGACCCGTGCACGGGACAGCAAGGCGTTATTGAGTTCGAAGGAAGGATTTTCTGTGGTCGCGCCAATGAAGATAACGGTGCCGTCTTCCACATAGGGCAAAAAGGCATCCTGCTGGGATTTGTTGAAACGATGCACTTCATCCACAAACAGGACCGTTTTCTCCCCCATTTTCTTGTGCAGTTGCGCCTCATCAATTGAGGCCCTGATTTCTTTCACGCCGGACAACACGGCTGAAATCGCGATAAAGCGGGCATCAGAAGCGCCGGCCATCAAGCGTGCCAGTGTGGTTTTACCCACCCCGGGTGGCCCCCACATGATCATGGAGTGCAGATGCCCCGCATCAATTGCCTCGCGCAGGGGCTTGCCTGGGGCAAGAATATGCTGCTGGCCGACGTACTCCTCCAGCCGCAAGGGGCGCATGCGGGCAGCAAGGGGCTGGAAAACAGGATCGGCCATGAGCATTCAGATCTCGTCGATCACATCCACGCCCTTGGGCGGCGTGAATTCAAAGAGACTGGATGGCAAGGAGGGGTTCACTTTTACATTCAGAAAGCGGATGTCGGTCTTCTGGCCCAGGCTATCGGCCAGTGCCATCTGTAACAACTGGCTACCTTTGAAGCGCACGCGAAGATTATCGAACAGCGCATCCTTGCCGCGCGGCGTGAGCAGAAACACCTGTTCACCCTTGTCACCCTGCTCTGCCGAAATCACAAATGATTCGTTCAGCTTGCGAGGATCCCCCGACAACAACAGGGCGGGAGTATTTCCTACCTGCCTGTCCAGTTTTTGCTTTGTGGCTTGCAATAATTCCGGGTCATAGATCCACAACACCCTGCCGTTGGTGGTGACTGTCTGGCTGGATGGTTTCAGTGTTTCCCAGCGAAACAGGCCCGGGCGTTTCACACTCATTTTCCCGCTCTGGGATTGCAGGGTGCGGCCCTTGCCATCAGTCGTTTGCTGCAGAAAGTCAGCCTGCATGCTGGTCAGGCCCAGCAACACCTTGTTAAGCCGTTCCGCTGCGTCGTCCGCGGCTTGTGCAGCCGTGGCGATGACCGTCATCAGAACAATAGCCAGAAAACGTTGCATGGTTTACTCCCGGTGCGGCACAACCACTTCGCGTTGCCCGTTGGTTTGCATGGAGCTGACAATGCCTGCCATTTCCATCGCCTCAACCAGACGTGCTGCGCGGTTGTAGCCGATCTTGAATTTGCGTTGCACAAAGGAAATCGACGCCCTGCGTGTTTCCAGCACAAACGCCACTGCCTCGTCATAAAGCGGATCTGACTCAGGGTCGCTTCCCATGTCGTCATTGCCGCCGCCGAAGCCTTTGCCACCATCGGTGACTTCCAGCGAACCTTCAAGAATCTCATCGATGTAGTTTGGTTGGCCGCGTGCACGCCAATCGTTACAGACGCGATGGACTTCCTCGTCACTGACAAAGGCGCCATGTACACGTTCTGGCAGGTTGGTGCCAGGGGCCAGATAGAGCATGTCGCCATGTCCCAGCAACTGCTCAGCCCCGCCCTGGTCCAGAAT
>CAYGBB010000430.1:0-2203 GCA_964347985.1 uncultured Moraxellaceae bacterium | reverse complement strand
TAATTGAAGTGCCTGAGCCGCGGCATCCTGCTCGGCATGCCGCCGGGTGAGACCACTACCTACTGTTGGCGCCGGCAGGCCCGGCACCTCGCAACGAACCTGAAAGCTCTGGTTGTGCGCCTCGCCATCCACTGCCGTGACGGTATACGCCGGCAACGCAAGACGGCGCCCCTGCAGATACTCCTGCAGACGGCTCTTGGAGTCCTTGATAACCGCTTCCTGACCGGCCTCTTCCAGGCGACTGCCCAGCCAGGCCTCTATGCGGGCCGCGCACACCCGCATGTCGTTGCAGTCCTGATAAATCGCACCGAGCAAGGCCTCGACGGTATCCGCCAGAATGGAGTCCCGGCGATAGCCCCCGCTCTTGAGCTCACCAGGCCCCAGACGCAGATAGTCCCCCAGCTTCAGGTCGCGTGCGACGGAGGCCAGGGTATCCTGCCGGACCAGCGACGCACGCAGGCGGGAAAGCCTCCCCTCCTTTTCCTGGGGAAAGCGGTCAAACAAAAAGTCGGCAACGACAAAGTTGAGAATGCCATCGCCCAGAAACTCGAGGCGCTCATTGTTGCGTGACCCGCTGACGCTGCGATGCGTCAGCGCCAGCTCCAGCCAGGCGGGGTCCCTGAACTCGTACCCCATGGCCCGGACCAGGCGCCAGGTCTGATCATTTGCCTTTGTCATCAGCGCCATAAACTTTCTTGAAATGCGCGACCAGGTCCAGATTCCCTACCAGATTGCTACGCGACTCATAGTCCAGGGTCACAATCAGCTGGCCGTCCTCAATGCTGTACGCAAAATCATCGGGGGACTTGTTACGGATATTGTTGATCGTGAAACGATCCGACATGGCACGACGGAAATCATCCGCACTGCCTGTACGTCCATCCTTGTAAAGGGAGGTAATAATCTTGTCGATAGTGAAATAGTCATAGTAGGCAGGGCCTATCGCTGCGGACACCTTGATGGTCCCGGCAAAAAGCACAACGATCAATATTACACCAAGATAGGACATACCGGCTTGCTGCTTGCGGGACTGCATAACGTGCCTCCAGCCTGAATAAGTTGTTGTTTTCAATTGATTAAATGACCATGCCATTGCGATCAAACGCTGGCAAGTTCCACCCGGGCCGCTTGTGCATCCAGATGAAAAAGGCCTTGCCCACAATATACCGGTCCGGCACAAAGCCCCAGAACCGGCTGTCGCGACTATTGTCGCGGTTGTCGCCCATCATGAAATAACCGCCTTCGGGCACTTCCCACTCCTGCTCCGGGCTCATGGACTCCCGCCCGGCCTCGTGCCGGATCAGGTGACTCACCGCACCAGAGGTTTCACGGTAGTACAGCTCCCAGGGCTCGCCTTCCGGAAAGCGGAACTCCTCGCGCGGCAACTCCTTGCCATTCACCCAGACCCGCCCCTCACGCACACGGACACGATCACCAGGCACCCCGACCACGCGCTTGATGAAATTGATACGCGGCTGCTCCGGATACTTGAACACCATGATGTCGCCCCGTTGCGGTTTGGCCACGGGCACAATCTCTGTTCCCACCACCGGCAGACGCAAACCGTAGCTGAACTTGTTCACCAGTATGTAGTCACCAATCTGCAGCGTCGGCAACATCGATCCCGACGGGATAGTGAAGGGCTCAACCAGGAATGAGCGCAGCGCCCACACCACAAACAGGACCGGAAAAAACGACTTGGCATACTCAATAACCACCGGCTCCTTGGCAGTGCTGGCGCGGTGGCGCTTCAGTATCGCCGCATCCAGCGCCCAGAGCGCACCTGCAATCAGCACCGCAACGGTCAGAATGAGTGCAAAATCCAGATCCATATAACCCTCGAATAATATGTTCGAACTTATTTGTCGACCTTGAGCACAGCCAGGAAAGCTTCCTGCGGAATTTCCACACGACCCACCGTTTTCATGCGCTTCTTGCCTTCTTTCTGCTTGTCGAGCAATTTGCGCTTACGGCTGACATCGCCACCATAACACTTGGCCAGCACGTCCTTGCGCATCGCTTTCACGGTCTGACGCGCCACCACCTGACTGCCAATGGCTGCCTGGATGGCCACATCGAACATCTGGCGCGGAATCAGCTCTTTCATTTTTTCCGTGATGGCATTGCCACGGTGGCGAGCATTGTCAACGTGGCAGATCAGTGCCAGCGCATCCACACGCTCGCCATTGATGAGAATATCAAC
>CAYGBB010000429.1:766-2220 GCA_964347985.1 uncultured Moraxellaceae bacterium | reverse complement strand
CCATCATTGAAGGCTTTCTGCGAGGACTGGATGATCAGGGCCGGATCGGCCGCGAGCGGATTGGTATCCATCGCATTGACGAAAATGGAACGAGGCTCGGTACCGGGCACCGGGATCTTGCTGAAGGGCCGGGTACGCAACGCGGGCCAGAGACCGGAGACCAGCAACTGCTCCTGTACCTGCTCGCGCGTCAGTGCGCCAAGCTCGGCATGGGCGGTGAAAGAGACGGCATCGGTATTGCCCTCTTCCACATCAATGACCAGCGACTGGAAAACACGTCGGGCACCGCGATTGATGGCACGCACGCGGCCCGTGGCTGGTGCGGTGAAGAGCACCGCATGATTTTTCTTGTCGGCAAAGAGTGGTTGACCGAGCACCACACGATCGCCTTCCGCCACTTTCATGGTCGGCTGCAATCCCGGGTAATCGGCGCCAACGAGAGCAACCGTGCGAATGGCCGGTCCCTCGCTGATGGCCTGCGACGGCTGCCCGGCAATAGGCAGGTCCAGGCCGCGCTTGAGCTTGATCATGGTGATATCCAGCAATGGTCAACAGAAAAACCGCTGTCATGGCCGCTGGCGAATCCGGTTTTTTTATGGTGCCGGAGGAAGCAACCCAGGGCCGGTAAACAGACAACAGAGCCGGATTCTAGGGGAATCAGCCACGCAAATACACCCTGAAAAATGAGGTATGTGTCTGAATCTGATAGCAGTTTGATGAAAGTCAGGGGAGGCTTGCCCTCCCCTGAAAACCTTACCGGGCGGTTTCGGCAGGTACCACCGGGGCAGGCGGCAGCTTCACCAGCCGCGCCGGCAAGCTGAGGCCGGGCTTGAGTTTGTCGTAGCGTCCATCCAGCGCCACGTCGATTGCCTCCAGGCGGGCTACCGGCAGTGGATGTGTCTTGTAGAGCAGCGTGACCTTGTCGGTGGCACCCGCCGCATCGAGACGGTCCAGCACGGCCGGCAGGCCATAGGTGTCGTAGCCGGCACGGGTGGCGTAAAACACGCCGAGACGATCGGCCTCAAACTCGGCCCCCTTGTCCAGCGCACGGGAACAGATCTCCGCGCCATTGCCCACCAGCGCCTTCACCGTGTTGTTGCCCGCCTTCTTCAGCAGTGCCTCCTGCCCCATCGCCACCACACGCTGCTTTTGCATGAGGCGTACATGATGACGCGCTTTTACGTGACCAATTTCATGGGCCAGGATGCCGGCCAGCTCGGCCTCGCTTTGCAGCATGGCGTAGAGGCCACGCGTCACGAATACATAACCGCCCGGCGCGGCAAAGGCATTCACGGAGGGCGACTCAATCACCCCGAACGTCCAGTTCAGGTCAGCCCGGCCGCTCTGGGCCGCCACATAGCGCCCCACCTTGTTCACATACGCCTGCAGCTTGTCGTCCTGCACCAGCGGGGCAGCGCCCAGCAGGCGACCGGCAATTTCGCGGCCCAGCTTTT
>CAYGBB010000429.1:0-756 GCA_964347985.1 uncultured Moraxellaceae bacterium | reverse complement strand
CATCCGCATCCGTCGGGTTGCCGGTCAGGGGAATGCCCGCATCCGAAGGATTGGCGGCATCGGTCTTTACACCCAGTTTGTCGCGCGCGATCTGGTCGAGGGCCTTTTTATCCAGCAGCCCGCCCAGATCGATGGCTGTGGCACAACCACTGGCCATGGTGAAGGCCAGTGCGGCCGCAACCAGTGACAATCCGTTTGATGATTTATTCACGACAGGCATCCTCACTTCTTCACGGGCGCAGGCAGCGGCGCGGCATTACGTGTGGTCAGTTTGGCCAGCTTGGCATAGGCCTCGGCATCCTTGCGGCTGACACGATAGCTTTCGGCCCTGGCGACCTGGGCCTCATCAAAGGCGGCGGCCTTTAGCTCTTCGGTATCCAGACCGCGCACACCCGTGGTGGTGGTTACCGTGCCCGTGCCGGTACGGCCCGAGGCCACTCCGGCAAGGCCGGCGATGCTGCTGCCCGAGGCGGCCGCGCTGCGGCGCACACTCAGCATGCGCACCCAGCCGGTCTTGCCAGCGCTTTTCACCTGATACCAGCCACCATTACGCGTAACGATATCCACCTTGGCCCCGGCCTTGGCCTGCACCACGGCTTTGGCATCGGCAAAGGGCTTGATGCGCAGGGTTTCGGCACGGGTGAGCGTGCCAGTCTCGGCAGCGACGGCAACACTGCCTGCCACGCCTGCCACCATAGTGAGTGACACGGCCATCAATATTTTTTTCAGACTCATGATGTCTTTTCTCCTTGTTCC
>CAYGBB010000428.1:0-2223 GCA_964347985.1 uncultured Moraxellaceae bacterium | reverse complement strand
CAATGGGTTGCATTGGAGTTCTGGGCCGTGGGGAGCGTCAGGGTGAGCGATGCCATGGCCCAGAACCTTGGCGTGCGTTATGCCGCGGTTGAGAAAGGTGCATTGCCGGATTCACTGCAGGCACCTGCCAATGTCGTTTTCAATGAGCGCGATGTGGCCATCGTGCAGGTCAAGTCTGCTGGCTTTGTCGAAAAGGTTTATCCGCATGCACCGGGAGATGTCATTCAGGCCGGTGCACCTTTGCTGCAGTTGCTCGTTCCGGAGTGGGCCAGCGCACAGGCTGAATATCTTGGCCTGCGTAAATCCGGCGAGACTGATCTGGCTCAGGCCGCAAGGGAGCGTTTACGCATGCTCGGCATGCCGGAGAGCAGTGTTCGTCAGATCGAGCAATCCGGAAAAGCACAAACCATTTTTACGGTCGTCTCGCCGATCGCCGGGGTTATCCAGTCCCTTGAGGTTCGCCAGGGCATGGCCGTGTCCAGCGGCATGACCATCGCTCGCATCAATGGACTGGAAACCGTTTGGCTGGAAGCGGCCGTGCCGGAGACCAATGCAGGTCGTCTCACGTCAGGTCAGTTAGTCACTGCAGTGCTTACGGCCTATCCGCAGACATCTTTCAAGGGCCGCATCAGTGAAATTCTGCCTGAGACCAACATGCAGACGCGAACCTTGCGTGTGCGCATGGAGTTTGCGAATCCGCAGGGCTTGCTGCGACCGGGCATGTATGCCCAGGTGCAACTGGACTCCGCCGGAAAAGACGATGTGCTACTGGTTCCCACCGAGGCCGTTATCCGGACAGGTACGCGCAATCTGGTGATCGTGGTGGAAGACGGAGGGCGTTTCCGCCCTGTCAGCGTGTTGCTGGGTGCGGATAGCGGCGCCAGAACGGAAGTGGTTTCAGGGCTGGAAGTGGGCCAGCGCGTGGTGGCCTCCGGGCAATTCCTGATTGATTCGGAGGCCAGCCTTAACGGCGTGCTGGCACGCATGGAAGCCCCCGCAAAACCAGCGGAAATGACTGCACCAGAAGCCGGCATTGTGGCGCGCGGAGTGATTGAGAGTATCGGCAAGGAAGAAATCATTCTTTCGCATGAAGCCATTCCTGCACTGGGTTGGTCCGCAATGACCATGCCGTTTACCGTTGCCGCTCGGGTACATACTGATGGATTGAGAAAGGGACAGACAATCCGGTTCACGCTTGAAAAGAAAGGCGACGACATTGTCATTGTTCGTATCGAGCCGCAGACGCAGTCGGGAGGCAAGCAATGATTACCCAACTGATTGAGTGGTCCGTCAAGAATCGCTTTCTGGTCGTGCTGGCCACGCTATTCATCATTGTCTGGGGTATCTGGTCAGTACGCATGACCCCGGTGGATGCCTTGCCGGATCTGTCGGATGTACAGGTCATCATCCGCACCACCTATCCCGGACAGGCGCCGCAGATTGTCGAAAATCAGGTCACTTATCCGCTCAGCACCACCATGCTCTCCGTACCGGGTGCAAAGACAGTGCGTGCGTATTCTTTTTTCGGCGATTCCTTTGTGTACGTGTTGTTTGAGGACGGCACAGACCCTTACTGGGCGCGCTCGCGAGTACTGGAATACCTGAGCCAGGTGCAAAGCCGGCTCCCGGCAACAGCCAAGGCGTCGCTGGGTCCTGATGCAACGGGAGTGGGCTGGATTTATGAATACGCGCTGATTGACCGCACGGGTCAACATGACCTTTCACAGTTACGGGCCCTGCAGGACTGGTTCCTGAAATTCGAGCTGAAAGCGCTGCCCAATGTGTCGGAGGTTGCCACGGTGGGCGGCATGGTCAAGCAATACCAGGTAGTGCTGGACCCCCTGAAGCTTGCTGGCTACGGCATTTCGCATGGCAGTGTCATCGAAGCACTGCAGAAGGCGAATCAGGAAAGCGGTGGGTCAGTACTGGAGCTGGCTGAGGCGGAATACATGGTCCGTGCCAGTGGCTTTCTGAAAAGTCTGGAGGATTTCCGTTCGGTACCGCTGGCAGTGTCGGCAGCCGGAGTGCCCGTACAGCTGGGCGATGTGGCGACGATCCAGCTGGGACCGGAAATGCGGCGCGGCATTGCCGAACTGAATGGCGAGGGTGAAGTGGTGGGTGGCGTTGTCATCCTGCGCTCTGGCAAGAATGCTCGCGACACCATTGCTGCCGTCAAGGCGCGCCTGGCTGAGCTTAAATCCAGTCTTCCGAAGGGCGTTGAGG
>CAYGBB010000427.1:0-2227 GCA_964347985.1 uncultured Moraxellaceae bacterium | reverse complement strand
TCGACTTCATCAAGCGTAGTGACCAGCTTGACGCCACCGGCCTTGCCGCGACCACCTGCATGGACCTGGGCTTTGACCACCCATTTATCGCCACCGATGCGATCAGCTGCGGCGCGCGCTTCTGCGGGCGTGCTGACGGCAAAGCCCTTGGATACAGGAAGCCCGTATTCGGCAAAAAGCTGTTTGCCCTGGTATTCGTGAAGGTTCATTGTGTGAGTACCATCTTCTGTTGCATGTTTGACGCAGGATCACTGCATCGCCTTGTCCAGAGCCATTCAAAGCCCCGGAAAATCTCATCAGATCTGTCGACAGGACAGTAAAAAAGTGAGGAGGTTGCCCTGCTCACTTTTTTACCATGTCGCCTGCCTATTTGCGTTTGCGCTGGATGGCGTGAATGGCACGACCATCCACCGACAACGCCGCTTCGTGCACCACCTCAGACAGAGTGGGATGCGCGAAGGTCATCAACTGCAAGTCTTCCACCGATGCACCAAACTCAAGGGCAATCATGCCCTGATGCACAAGATCGCCGGCACCCGGGCCGATGATGTGCATTCCCAGCAAACGATCGGTTTTGGCATCAGCCACAAACTTCACGAAGCCGGCACTGTCGTTGGCAGCCAGCGCACGGCCATTTACGGCAAACGCAAACTGACCGGTCTTGACCTCGACACCTGCACTTTTGGCCTGCTCTTCCGTCTGCCCCACCCAGGCGACTTCCGGGTGGGTGTAAATCACGCCAATAATGGTGTCGTAATTCACCTGAGCGTGATGGCCATTCATGATCTCGGCCACCATCATGCCCTCTTCCATGGCCTTGTGCGCCAACATGGGGCCACGCACGAGGTCACCAACGGCATAAACGCCCGGCACCGACGTGCGGCACTGACCATCAACATGCACAAAACGACGTTCATCAAGTGTGATGCCGCAATCCGCTGCCAGCAGACCTTCGGTATAGGGGCGGCGACCCACGGCAACAATCAGCTTGTCAAAAGCCTCTTCGTGATCGCCATCCTTGTCCGTGTACTTCACGGTGACCGACTTGCCGTTAACAACTGCGCCGGTAACGCGTGCGCCCAAACGAATATCCAGCCCCTGCTTCCCGAGGATTTTCTGGGCCTCTTTCGAGATCGCCTTGTCGCAAGCAGGCAGGAAAGCATCAACCGCTTCCAGTACAACAACCTCTGCACCAAGACGCCCCCACACCGAGCCGAGCTCAAGGCCGATCACACCGGCACCGATAACACCGAGCTTCTTTGGCACTTCCTGAAACTCAAGCGCACCGGTGGAATCGACAATCAGATCATCAACCAGCGCTGCTACCGGAATATTCACCGGCACCGAACCAGTGGCCAGAATCACATTCTTGGCGTCGATGACTTCTGCAGCGCCCTCGAACGGGGTGAACTCGACCTGGCGACCTGCCAGCAACTTGCCGGTTCCCTGCAGCCACGTCACGCCGTTGCCCTTGAAAAGCTGGGCAATACCACCAGTCAGGTTTCCGACTACCGTATCCTTGCGGGCCTGCATGGTTTTGACATCAAAGCCGATGTTGCCAATAGTGATGCCATGCACTGCATATTCATGTGCAGCATCATGATATTTATGCGTGGAATCGAGCAGTGCCTTGGACGGAATACAACCAACGTTCAGGCAGGTACCACCCAAAGAGGGCTTGCCCTTGTGCATGCGTTTTTCAATGCAGGCGACCTTCATGCCAAGCTGGGCAGCGCGAATTGCCGCCTCATAGCCACCTGGGCCGCCGCCGATCACGACTAGATCAAAACTTTGTGACATGGACTCGTTCCCTTGCAAGTGAACGTAAAAAAAGCGCCCTGTCATCGACAAGGCGCATCACATCAGATTTCCAGCAACAGACGTGCCGGGTCTTCAACCAGTTCCTTGATCGCCACCAGGAAGCTCACGGCTTCCTTGCCATCAATCAGACGATGGTCATAGGACAGGGCGAGATACATCATCGGCAGAATTACCACCTGACCATTCACGGCCATCGGGCGTTCCTGGATCTTGTGCATACCAAGAATGGCCGTTTGCGGCGGGTTCAGAATCGGGGTAGACAGCAACGACCCGAATACACCACCGTTGGAGATGGTGAAAGTACCACCAGTCATGTCCTCAATGGTCAGCTTGCCATCCTTCGCTTTCTTGCCGAAGTCACCGATGGTCTTTTCCATTTCGGCAAGGCTCATGCGCTCGGTATTGC
>CAYGBB010000426.1:0-2231 GCA_964347985.1 uncultured Moraxellaceae bacterium | reverse complement strand
TGTGCACCCAGATATCGTTATTGCCTTCGCGCTTGATCAGCCTGGCGCTCTTCACGCGCGCCAGCCACTCCGGCATGGCTGGCACATCGGAAAGCACCGCCACGATACTGGCAAGGCGGGCATTGACCCGCGTCACGGCATAAAAGCTGTTGTAGGAAGTGCCGGGGGTTTTGCGCGTATAAACACTGATGTCACGAGCATTGTCGCGGCGCTCCAGTTGCCAATCCCCAGCCAGCACAAAACCGGACAATGCACACAGCAGCAGACATGAAAGGGAAGCCAAAGTGCGCACGGGCCTGTATCCAGAAGGCGGCCCGCCAGTTTAACCGCATTTCTGGTTTCCAGTCCCTGGGGGTGCGCGCAATGACAATGATTCCGGAGAGGGCTTGTGACTGGCCAAAGAGGCGCTAACTTCATCACTCTTCGCTTTAAAAGCCAGCGATAATTTGTCATCTCTGGGCTGCCAGGTAAGTGGGCGCACACTCATCATTATCGCGACAAGCCACCTACTTGATGTGGGCAAGAATACCGTCAAGCTCATCCAGTGAATTGTAGCTGATGACCAGACGGCCCTTGCCCTTGGCGGTGTATTCAATCTGCACGGGAGCCCCGACTTTTTCAGACAGGGTGTCCTGCAGTTTGCGCACATTCGGGTCGAGGATTTTTTCCACTTCAGCCGGCTGATCCTTTTGCGCAATCAGGGTGCGCACCATGGCCTCGGTCTGGCGCACGGAAAGGCCCTTGGCCACCACGGTCTTGCCGGCACGGCCCTGCATGTTTTCGGGCAGGCCGAGCAGGGCCTTGGCGTGTCCCATTTCCAGATCGCCGTGCTCGAGCAGGGTCTTGGCTTCCGGGTTCAGGGCCATCAGGCGCAGCAGGTTGGTGACGGTGGCGCGGGACTTGCCTACGGCATCGGCAATCTGCTGGTGCGTAGACTGGAATTCGTCGGCGAAGCGCTGCAGGGCAATCGCTTCTTCCATTGGGTTGAGGTCTTCACGCTGGATGTTTTCGATCAGCGCCATGGCGATGGCGGTTTCATCCGGAATGTCACGGATGATGGCGGGAATGACATCCAGCCCGGCCAGCTGGGTGGCGCGCCAGCGCCGCTCGCCAGCGACGATTTCGTATTTGTTCTCGCCAATGGGGCGCACGACAATCGGCTGCATCACACCCTGGGTCTTGATCGAATCCGCCAGCTCTTGCAGGGCAGCCGGGTCCATGTCGCGACGCGGCTGATAACGGCCGCGCTGCAGGAACTCCACCGGCAGCTTTTTCAGCTGGCCGTCAGCGGGCACTTTTCCCTCTTCCACGGCGGCAACGGTTTCCTTCACCTGCCTGACGCCGGAGAGCAGGGCGTCCAGACCGCGCCCGCCACCAAGGCCACGTTTTTTCGTTGTCGTCGTCATCATGCAACCTCGGGTGCCGTAATATGGCGCCAGCTTCACGTCAAAAAAGAACGCTCTTCAAAAGGAGAAGAACAAAGTTGGGAAGGGAACGGACATCAATGCTTCCCTGCATCAAAAATTACAACGCCTCGGCAGCAGCCTTGCGCGGGCTGTCCTGACGCCGCAGTAACTCGGCCGCCAGCGCAAGATAGGACATGGCGCCGCGCGAAGCACGGTCATAATTAAGGGCAGCCTGGCCATGGGCCGGGGCTTCGGCCAGACGCACATTGCGCGGAATAATGGTCTCGAAAAGACTGTCCGGAAAATGTGCCAGCAGCTCTGCAGAGACATCCATGGCCAAGGTATTGCGTGGATCAAACATGGTGCGCAAGATGCCGGTGATATGCAGGTTCGGATTCACCGTCTGCTTTACCTGATCAATGGTGTCGGTCAAAGCGGCCAGACCTTCGAGCGCAAAGTACTCGCACTGCATGGGAATAATCACACCGTCGGCGGCCACCAGACCATTCACCGTCAGCATGTTCAGGGAAGGGGCGCAGTCGATCAGAATGAAATCATAGTTGCCACGCACCGCATCAAGGGCCTGCTTGAGACGCAACTCGCGACCAATGGCATTCATGAGCTCCACTTCTGCCGCCACCAGATCGCCATTCGCACCGATCAGGTGATAGCCCGCCTCCAGATCCCGGATGATGGCCTGCTCGGCGCTGCACTGGCGTGTGAGCACTTCATAGGCGCTGTGGTTCATCTCGTGCTTGTTCACGCCGGAGCCCATGGTGGCATTGCCTTGCGGGTCCATGTCGATGAGCAGCACGCGGCGTTTGG
>CAYGBB010000425.1:0-2232 GCA_964347985.1 uncultured Moraxellaceae bacterium | reverse complement strand
ATTGTCGGCGTCGGCGGCGACGGTAATGCGGCCGCGCAGCTTGCCGTTGACCTGCACCACCAGCTCGATCTCGCTCTGCACGAGGGCGCTGCTGTCATGCTGCGGCCAGGTTTCACTGTCGAGTGCCTTCATGGTGCGGCCCAGCAGCTGTCCGAGGCGTGGCGACAGGTCCTGCCACAGGGCATGACCGATATGCGGGGTGATCGGGTAGAGCAGCTTGATCAGCACATCCATCACGTCAGCGGTAGCGGTGAGGAACTGGCGGTTGATGCCGGCCTTTGCTACCTCCTCGGCATCCGCCGGCAGATCAAATTCGAACTTTTCGCTTTCCAGCAGGTTCAGCAGCTTCATGCCGGCCGACACTACCGTGTTGAACTGGTTGCGCCCGTAGTCAATGTTGGCCTGCTTGAGGATGGTGTGCAGCTCGAAGCGGATGGCCTGCAGCTTCTTGTCGTTGCTGGCGACGGCAACCGTGGCACTGGCTACTTGTTGCATTGCGGCATCAGTACGCATGGCAAAGGTGGCCGCAAACTTCCACAGACGACGCAGGAAACGGCTGGCGCCTTCAACACCGGAATCGCTCCATTCCAGCGAGGCATCGGGCGGTGCGGCAAACATCATGAACAGGCGCGCGGTATCGGCACCGTATTCTCGGATGATGTATTCCGGGTCGACGCCGTTGTTCTTCGATTTGGACATCTTTTCCATGCCGCCGTGCAGCACGGGCAGCCCGTCGCTCTTCAGCGTGACAGCGGTCATGCGGCCCTTGTCGTCACGGACGATGTCGACGTCGGCCGGGTTGATCCAGTCCTTGCCGCCGTTATCGAGCTCGCGATAGAAGGTGTCCGCCACCACCATGCCCTGGGTGAGCAGTTTCTTGAACGGTTCGTCGCCTTGCACCAGGCCTTCGTCACGCATCAGCTTGTGGAAGAAGCGGGCGTAGAGCAGGTGGAGAATGGCATGCTCGATGCCGCCGATGTACTGGTCAACCGGCAGCCAGTATTTGGCGGCGTTCTTGTCGACCATGCCGGCGGTGGATTGCGGCGAGGCATAGCGTGCGTAATACCAGGACGATTCCACAAAGGTGTCCATGGTGTCGGTTTCACGCTTGGCCGCGCCACCGCATTTCGGGCAGCTGCATTCGTAGAAGGACGGCATGCGCGCGAGCGGTGAACCGGCACCATCCGGCACCACGTCTTCCGGCAGCACCACGGGCAGGTCTTTTTCCGGCACGGGCACATCGCCGCACGTCGCGCAGTGAATGATCGGAATCGGGCAGCCCCAGTAACGCTGACGGGAAATGCCCCAGTCGCGCAGACGGAACTGCACGCGGGACTGGCCAAGGTTTTTTGCCTTCAGCGCGGCTTCCATTTTTTCGAAGGCGCCATCGAAGTCGAGACCGGAGAATTCACCGGAGTTGAACAGGATGCCGGTGTCGGTGAATGCCGCCGTCAGTGGCTGTGCGAGTTCGCCATCTGCCGGCTTGATCACGGCAGTGATGGGCAGCGAATACTTCTGCGCAAATTCAAAATCACGCTCGTCATGCGCCGGTACGGCCATCACGGCGCCTTCGCCGTAACCCATCAGCACATAGTTGGCGACCCAGACCGGCACTTCTTCATTGGTGAAGGGGTGACGCACGGTAAGGCCCGTGGGCATGCCTTTCTTTTCCTGCGTGGCGAGGTCGGCCTCGGCCACGGAGCCGCTCTTGCACTCGGCAATGAAGGCCTGCAGGGCAGGGTTGTTTGCGGCCGCTTTTGTTGCCAGCGCATGCTCGGCGGCGACGGCAACGTAGGTCACGCCCATCAGCGTGTCGGGGCGCGTGGTGAATACCTTCAGTACACCCTGATTTTCCGCTGTATCGCCGTAGGGAAAGCCGACTTCCATGCCGCGCGACTTGCCAATCCAGTTGCGCTGCATGGTACGCACCTGTTCCGGCCAGCCATCCAGCTGGTCGAGGTCGTTGAGCAGTTCTTCGGCGTATTTGGTGATGCCGAAGTAGTACATGGGAATTTCGCGCTTCTCGACCACGGCACCCGAGCGCCAGCCCTTGCCGTCGATTACCTGTTCATTCGCGAGCACGGTCTGGTCGACCGGGTCCCAGTTCACCACGCCGGACTTCTTGTAGATCACGCCTTTCTCGAACAGGCGCGTGAACAGCCACTGTTCCCAGCGATAGTAGTCGGGCTTGCAGGTGGTGACTTCGCGCGACCAGTCGAGGGCGAGGCCCAG
>CAYGBB010000424.1:0-2235 GCA_964347985.1 uncultured Moraxellaceae bacterium | reverse complement strand
GTCATGCGCACGATACGCTTCACATCCGGAATGAAGCCCATGTCCAGCATGCGGTCGGCTTCATCAATCACGAGTGTTTCAACGCGATCCAGATAAACATCCTGCTTGCCGGCAAAATCGAGCAGCCGGCCCGGCGTCGCCACCAGAATATCGACAAAGTCTTCCGTCAGTTGCTTTCGCTGCTTGTCATAGTCCATACCGCCCAACACCGTCACCACCTTGAGACCGGTGTACTTGGACAATGCCGCTGCATCCTTGGCAATCTGCATCGCCAGCTCGCGGGTCGGTGCCAGGATCAGGGCGCGGGGCTCGCCCGTGTAACGTTCTTCATCCGGCGGGTTTTTCAGCAAGTCCGTGAGGATGGTCAGCAGAAAGGCCGCTGTCTTGCCCGTACCCGTCTGGGCACGACCAATCGCATCATGGCCCGCCATGGTGAACTTGAGTACCCGTTGCTGGATCGGCGTGCAGTACTGGAAGCCCTGATCGGCAATCGCATGCAATACCGCGCGTGGCAGATTGAGATCAGCAAAGCGCATCTTGCCTTCGGCGGCAGGAACCACATAAGTCGCTGGGTCCCAGCCGGTTGGATCATGATCAAAGCGTGAATCGGTTTGTGTTGTCACAACAGTATTTTCTCGAATCAGACGTCAGGGCATCAGGCGCATGCAGAAAAGGATCAATGCGTCTTGATGAATCGTTCGCGAGCAAACCGGATGCGGGGGTGATAAACCCCGTCTGGTGCCCGTTTTCCACATCCCACCACCATCACCACAAACGCATCGGACGGCAGCTTGAGCATCCTGTTGACGCGATGCGCATCAAAGCCTTCCATGGGACACGAATCAAAGCCGTGTGCGCGCATGGCCAGCATGAAGTTTTCCGCACCCAGCGCGACTGTTTTTGCAGCCCATACCTTCATGTCCGCCTGGGAGAAAGGGCCACGAGGCACAGCTCGCTTCAATCCTGTCACCGACGCCAGCGCCCGCTTGCCAATTCCCAGTACATTCAACGGTCCCTGATTGTAAAATATCTTGGCGAGACGTCCATAATAGCCCTGGACAACCTTGGGAACCGTTTCTTCCGGCCAGTTATCCAGCATCATGTCGCAATGCTCTTTCCAGGTGTCCAGCCGGGCCACAATCACGACCAGTTCCTGCGCCGTACGTGCTGCATTCTGATTAAGGCAGGCAACCGCCAACTCTTTTTTAAGAGCAGGCGTCTTTACCACATGAAATTCCCACGGCTGCAGATTGGAGGAATTAGGGGCCAGCAGCGCCATGTCCAGGCAATCCTGAAGCACTGCGTCCGGAATCGGCGTGTCATCAAAGCGACGCACCGAACGACGACTCATCACTACCTTGCGGAACTCCTCAACATCAATGTCAGGTACCGCTTCGTGATATCGCTGCCTTGTCATAATGGCTGTACATCCTCAGCCTGCAGGCCCTTGTCACCCTTCATGACAACAAACTCGACACTCTGCCCTTCACGCAGGGTGCGGTGGCCTTCGCCACGGATTGAACGGTAATGCACAAACACGTCATCGCCCTGGGCACGGGTAATGAAACCGAAACCCTTGGTGGCATTGAACCATTTCACCTTGCCCTCCTCGCGCGGCCCCTTGACCCGGGTCGGCAATGGCGGCAACGCCATCAGCAGCATGAGCACTGCCGGCAAGAAAACCAGCAGAGCCATAGGCAACCAGAAACCGGCATTCGCCGGAATCACTGGTGCCATGGAAATTTCCACCGCATTCAGGATGGCAAATCCCAGCACATAAATGCTCAATGCAAAGTGCACCTGTTTGCGCTTTTTCAGATTGCGGGCACACCAGAAAAACAGCGGACTCATGGCGAGGTCAGCAAGACCCAGTGTTCGGGTAAAGTAGTACGACGTATTAGTGACCTGGAGCGGCATCGGCATAAACTCCAGCCAGAGGCCAGGCGCAACCAGCATGATCAAGCCATTAATCGCAAAACCGGCTGCCAGCAGAAAATAAATCAGGCTCAGTACATGTTTCTTTTTCATTGAATATTCCTTGATCGCCATCGCGGCGAAAAATCCGGCGCCAGTAAATCGCCGTAACCATGGCAAATAGGTCAAAAAAACGGACGATTCAATTGCCCGCTTGACCGCGCCCCCAAGCTTACGCATTTTAACCTTTTGTTTCCATTAGTGTTCTCACCAGACAACACGGGGCTGGTCGTTACAAACAGCCATCCCGGCGCCCTCCAG
>CAYGBB010000423.1:0-2244 GCA_964347985.1 uncultured Moraxellaceae bacterium | reverse complement strand
TGAAGCCAAGGCGCAAAAGAAGGCTGCTGTGATCGGTGCTTTCTCGTCCCTGATCGGCGGCATATCTGGAATTGGCGGCGGGGGCGGATCATTTGCCGGTTCACCGCTTGGATTGGGTAGCGCCTGATGCCCCGCATTCCGCTTCCAGACCGCGTAGACCCTCGCTCTATTCAGGGCGACCGTCTCACCCAGATGAGCGGGGATGGCTTCTCTGCGCCGGGCAGGGCCTTGCAACAGCTAGGCTCAGAACTTTCCCAGCTTGCCAGCAAGTTCAAATCCGATACCGGCAGGATTGACGAGTACAATTCCAATCTGGTCCTTGAGAAATGGGCCAACGACCAGTCGGTTGCGTACAAGACTGAACTGGCAAGTTCAGCTCCGGATGGTTCCGATTTCATCCCCACGCGCGAAGCCAACCTCACCAAATCATTTCAGGGCGTTCGCAAGAACTTCAAGAACCCCGATCATCAGGCCAAGGCTGACCTGACCTTTGAGAGGGTTCGCGGGGATCAAGTCCTTCGCGGTATGGACGATGTCTCCAAGCGCCGCATGGATTACGTCACCACGACAACTGACCTAGCCATTGATCGTGCTGTAAACACTGGCCAGCTTCAGAGCGAAGATCAGTATAACGATTATTTCGAGACAGTGGTGAAGCCACGCATCGACACGTACATCACCGATCCGGTTGCGCGTGAAGTCCAGTATGCCAAGTTTGGCGCAAAGCTTGGCAAGGCTTATCTGGAAAAGCACCCGGAACGTGCAGCCCCGCTCAGGGCTTCGCTGGCGCGAAATATAGACGATACCGGGCAGATTAACTTTCTCGCCTCGCGTGGGGTTGGCGGCGAAGCTGCGCCTGAGCGCGTTGCAAAGCTTAACCCGACATTCCGGGTCCGCCTGGCTAATGCAGTCAGGGATGCTGAACGCGCGACCGGGACCAAAGTCTCCATCCGCAGCGCCTATCGAAGCCCCGAAGAACAGGCCGTCCACTATGCAAACTATATGGCTGGCAAGGGCGGGCTTGCCGCTCCTCCGGGCCGCTCACGCCATCAGCATGGCTTAGCCGCTGACATCAATGACGGCCCAGCGCTTAAATGGCTTCATCAACACGCACAGGAATACGGACTATCCTTTCTCAAGGGCAATGCCTTCAAGAACGATACCGGCCACATCCAGATTGCCGATAACGACAGCGGCATGAAATATCCCGATGTGCCCATGGAGAAGCCCAAGGGTGGCGTGTGGCAGTATGTCGGGCAAGAGGAATGGGAAGGCGCTGCTACCAAAGCAGCCCGCGTCGAGGAACAGAATAAAAAGGACGCCGAGGCTGCGAAGAAACTGGCTGACGATGAACTGGTGCGCGATGGCTATGACCTTATCGCGGACGATGGCCTAGATGCTCACTGGATCGAAGATAACCGCGAAAGCCTGACGCCTGCTCAATACCGCACGTTCCAGAATGCCTTGGCGCGTCAGAGCAAGTCCACTGAGACGGATAACAAGGACTACATCGATCTGTTTGAACGCGCGGTGAAAGACCCGAACCAGGATGATGTGCAGGACGATGCCTTCCTTCTATTCAGCGAAGGCAAGTTGGCCAAGACAGATTTCAACCGCATCTTCGCCTTGTCTCGATCCACACAACGCGCCGAGGAAAGGCCGTGGTTGCGCGACATTCGCAGCACTCTGTCATCGCGCCTTGCACCACTGAGCCGAGACGACAAAGACCAGTATGCGCAGCGCCAGGATGGCCTGTTCGCGCTCGACGATTGGATAGAGAAAAACCCTAACGCCTCGCGCGATGAGGTCAAGAAAAAAGCAAACGAGATCGCCAAGCTCTACACGGACGGCATTGATCTAAGGGCCAAACTAGACAAGCCGCTCTATAGCACTGTAGGCCGCACCCACATTGATCAATCAGCCTTGCAGATCGCGGCACAGAAGACGCTTGCGGCTTACAAGGCGGGTAAGCTCAACCGTGACGAACTGGTGCGCGAAACGACGTTGCTCAAGAAATGGCAGGACACGCTGAACGAGGAGGCTCGTAGTGGAAAACAGCCTTGAACTTCTGATGCAGCGCCGCGCCGAGGCCGAACAAATCAACGAGAGCATAATATTCCTCAATGAACTTGGCGCTATGGGCGGTGAGGTCGAGCCAGAACCGGAGCCAAACAAGAAGAAAAAGGCCAAGGCGAAGCCTGAGAAGGTCTGGGAAAAGCGGCAGGACAAGTATCAGGGCCAGTT
>CAYGBB010000422.1:0-2249 GCA_964347985.1 uncultured Moraxellaceae bacterium | reverse complement strand
ATTGTTGTTGAAACTCATGCTTGAACTCCCGATCAAAAAGCCCCGCCATGTAAGCGGCTCCCCTCGCCCCGGTCAAGGATAATCAATGCGTTACATGACCAAAAGGTCCATTCATTGAAGCCCAATTAGCCATTACCTTCTGTAAATGTCGCCTTACGCACCGGAATTGTCCGACAGCATTGGCTGAAAGTGCCCAAAATGACGAATCGGAAGGACGATGCGGCCAAGAACACTGGGGCCAATCCTGCTCATAATGCATGCCGCGCATTGTCCGTAGAGCAGAGAGGTCACGACCATGCAGAAAATAACAACACAAGGGCGATTCCTGACGTTTGGCGCCTACCCTCGCAAATTCGTGCAGCTGCTCGAAAACGAATGGCAGCTTCCGGCCGACAAATTACTGGCCGGTACCGGGCTGGAGCGAAGCCAGCTCGACAACCCGGACCTGCTGGTGCCGTTTGCCGATGTCGTCACCATTTTCCGCAACGGCTACGAGCTCTGCCCGGCGCCTGATCTTGCCCTGCGCTATGCCGCACAACTGCGCCCCAGCTCGCACGGGCTGCTGGGTGCGGCGGTATTGACCGGCGGCAGCCTGCAGGACTCCATTGATCTTTTTTATGATTATGTGGGCCTGGTTGCCCCTTTCCTGCTGCTGCATCAGGAGGATCGCCGTACCAGTCGCGTACTGGTCTTTGAAATCATCAGTGATGTTCCAGTCAGCGCCGCATTCACCCACGACATCATGCTGCTGACTACATTCAACATCCTGAAACTGATTCTCGGCGAACGCAGCCGTGAACTCGTCTTTCATTTTGCGCACCCGGCTCCCGCCCATGCTGCCATGTATGACCAGTATTTCGATGGTCACGTGCAATTCAATGCCAGCTTCTATGGGGTATCGATCCCGCGCGACCTGCTGGACAGCCGCATCGGCACTGCCGATGAAGACACCCACCGTCTGCTGGTGCGCCAGATCAGCGAGCGCATGGACTCGGTGCATGCCCAGAACTCGTTCGTGGACTCCGTGCGTTTCCACCTGAAGCGTACCGATGGGCCGTTACCGCGCATGTCCAGCGTAGCTGTTGCCTTCAACATGTCGGCACGTACCTTCCGCAACCGCCTGCGCCGGCACAATACATCCTACCAGTCCCTGCTGGACCGCGAGCGGCATGAGCAGGCCATGAATTTCCTGCGCAACTCCGAAAAATCCGTCAAGGAAATTGCCTACATCCTCGGCTTTCAGGAGAGCTCCAATTTCTCGCGCGTGTTCAAGAAATGGACCGGCCTCACACCACTCGACTACCGTCGCAATGTCATCCCGTCCTGAGCAAACCCGGGATGGGATCAGACCATGAAAAAGCCCGGCACAGGACCGGGCTTTTTTACGGGAGGTGGTTGATGCTGCCAGATTAATCCTTGAAATTATTGAACTGCAGCGGCACACCCAGCTTCTGCTCGCGCAGCATCGCCATGACATCCTGCAACACATCGCGCTTCTTGTCCGTCACACGAACCTTGTCACCCTGAATGCTGGCTTGTGCCTTCAGGCCGGACTCCTTGATCGCCTTGGCAATTTTCTTGGCCGTATCAGAATCCAGGCCATCACGCAGCTTGATGGTCTGATGCGTTTCCTTGCCAGAGGCTTCCATTTTCTGCACATCAAGGCACTGCGGATCAATCTTGCGCTTGATGAAATGGTTTTCCAGCATGGCGCGTACCTGATCGATCTGGAAATCACTTTCCGCCACCAGCTTGATGAGCTTGTCCTTTTCCTTCAGCTCCACTTCCACCTTGGAGCCACGAAAATCGAAGCGCGTGGCAATTTCCTTCACGGTATTGGCCACCGCGTGATTCACTTCATACATTTCCAGTTCGGATACCACATCCATCGAGGGCATGACTGCCTCCTTACAATTTGCAGATAACGTGAAGTAGTGCGGCGGACTCAGGAACGATGACCACGCTCGGTCCACCAGATATTGATCAGCATCCAGCCCCAGTACACCGTACACCCCATCAGGCTCAGGATACCCAGCACATGGAGCCCGAGCAGATGCGGCCCTGACTGGATTTGCGTAATGAGGCCGCCGACAATGAACAGGCTGGCCAGCAAAATGGCGCGCGACTGGAAGTGGCTGGCCTTTTCAAGGCGGTTAACCAGCTTTTCCAGCACATCCGGATCCATCGCCGGCGCCCCAGACATCGCCTGGGCTGACGCTCCGAACATCGGCATGGCCGGATTATAGAGA